>JAZDGK010000088.1:0-4718 GCA_043806955.1 Pseudomonadota bacterium
GACTTAGGGGATCGTCACGAGGAAGTGGAGGAACGAGACCAAATATTCACGAATTTGAGGCGCATAGTGTTGCTATGCAACGAAACTTCGGGGATATTTGGGCCGTTCCCCCCACTTCCGTAGTAGATCGTCAGTTGTCGGACAGCCTCCTAGTCAAGCCGGCGTGACCAGCATGGCTGGGTCTCAGATCCGGATGTCTTTAAGATCCTGCGCTGACCGCTTCCGTCGGCAAACATAACAAAAAGGCCCGGCCTTCCATCGCGACTCGAACTGAATACTATCTGTCTTCCGTCCGGCGACCACGAAGGGTTTTCATTGTTACCGGAATTACTCGTGAGCCGGTCCACCTTACCACTTTTCACATCGATGGTACAGATCTCAAAATGACTGTCTCTCATGCTGTTATAAACAATTTTGTCTCCTCTCGGAGACCACTCCGGGGCCGTATTATACTTTCCCTCAAATGTGAGGCGTCGTTGCTTCATGGTCTGGAGGTCCAGAACATAAATCTGCGGGCCGCCGGAAATGTCGGAGACAAAGGCCAATTGCCGGCCGTCGGGCGCCCAGGTCGGTGAAACGTTGATGCCCCAATTCTCAGTCAGGCGGCGAATAATCTGGCCCTGGCGGTCCAGCAGAAAGATTTGGGAGTGTCCCTCTTTACTCAGAGAAACGGCAAGGCTTTTCCCGTCGGGTGACCAAGCCGGAGAGAGATTGGTTCCTTTGAAGCCGGCCAGTTTCCTGATCTTCCCCGTAACCAGGTGTTTTACATAGATTATGGGCGTTCCCTCCCGATATGAGGTAAAAGCGATTTCCGAGCCGTCCGGCGAGATCTTCGGAGAAAGTACGATGGAGCGATCCGAGGTCGCCATTCCTGGATTGTCCCCATCGAAATCAGCGATGAATACCTCTTTGCCGTTGGGGACGGTCCCGACAAACACTATTTTGGACCCCGATATGCCGGGCTCTCCGGTCAAAGTCTTCACGACCAGGTCACAAAAGCCGTGCATATGTTCGCGAGCCTCTGCAACATTGCCGGCATATGATTCATTCAGCAGAATCTTCCCCTCCACTACGTCCAGCAGCATCAAATTGAGGACCAGACGATTTTCGGTCAGCTTGAAACGACTCTTCACCACGAACTCTGCACCGAGCTTCCGCCAGTCATAAACATCGCTGCCGCCATAGGCTGCAGGATCGACTACGTTAAAGACACCATGAAAAAGAAGAGCGCTTGAAAGGATTTCCGAGTACTCCTGTCCAAGTGCCGGTTTTCCCAGACCCTCCGCCCTGAAATACGGCACGGCTATTTGAATCTTTCTCGCCTGGGGCGAGTATACGTCTATGTAAAGTCTGGCCTTTGCGTCGCCGGCAAGAAGCAAACCTGAAAAGAGGAGGCACAGGAAAAAGGCACGGCACATTGATCCGGCATTCTTCAAATTCTTGAAAATCACCATAATTGTTTGAAACCTCCGACAGGCGCCGGGGGACATTGTCCGTTTAGTTGTTTGAAACGCATCGCCTCTGATTGTTGGGTTTCGCTTTACTCAACCCAACCTGCGATCTACGCGACCCAAAGAGTGCTCTAAACCAGTTCTATCGCGGTCCACGGTTCCAAATTCAACCGTGAACCCTGAACCGTGAACTGTGAACCCATCCGGTCAACGGTGAACGTTACTAAAAACTAAGCTCCGGCCGGAAACTGACCTCCAGTGTCCGGTCCTGAACGTCGGGGGGCACGGGCGGAAAAGGATTGGATATGCGCACGGCCCGCGCTGCAGATCCGTCAAAATATGCATTGCCGGATTTTTTTATCCAAAGAATGTTTTCTATCGATCCATTTCGACTTATGTTTACCTCAATAACGGCTTCCAAATCTCTCCTCTTCTTAAGCTCAGGCAGAAGGGTCCAGTTGCCCATTATTATTTCCCGAATCTTCATCTCATAGATACTCGCGGCAAAATCCCCGCGCGCAGTCTTTCCTGTTGCAGGGCTGCCGCTCCCCGCTCCGGCGGAATTCGTCATATCGCGGTTGATTCTATCTCTTATTCTTGCCAGGGCATCGCTCCGTTTGCGATTCTCCCCGGCATCTTCCGGCGGAACTGTCTTTGGGCCTTCCATCGCCTTTTTTCCGGCAGCCTCTTCTTGTATTCTATTTTTTGTCTTTTGCATTGAGGCCTTTATGTATTCATCCCTGATTCCTTTTTCGCGGTCCGAGATCTTATGTTTCAAGGCCAAGGTCTTAATGGTCTTCTCGTATTCGGTATCACCCGCCCCCAATGGCGCCTCCGGAGCCCCCCGTGACAGATCAATCTTCTTCTCGGGAAAGTCCGCCGCCGGAGGAGAAGGGGATTTCGGAACCGGGGTTGCTTCAGGCTTGATCCCTTCACCCGGCATGGCATTGAGAGACGATCTGTTAAGGGTGGAACCGTCTACCAGGTGCACGGTGTACTCGGGTTCCGATTCGCGGTCCGGCAGGGAAAAGCTCGATGCCAGAAGGGCAAGTCCAATCAACAGGGCGTGCAGAATGAACGAGACTAATACCGGGCAGCCCCACTCTCGTTCCGAATCATCTTCCCCAAATCCGGGATAGGCGCTCATTGCTCGCATCCGTTAACCGTTTACCGTTCACCGTTGTCCGTAAAGACTCAGAAGTTTCTATCATACCATTTTAGGATCAATGTCCAATGTCCAATGCTCAATAACCAATTTCCAATCAGGAGAGGGTACTTTGGACATTGAACATTGAGTATTGGACATTCGATATTGGGAATTGACCTATGCATGGCATATTAGCATTTTCCGGATCCCCCAAGAGATCGCAAGTCGTTGAGACCCGACCCCTGCGAGAATCGAATCCACACGACCTGACTCTTGTGCACGGTCCTTATCGGCTGCTGCCCCGTACAAAAAAAGCCTTTTTCGGTCAACGATGAACGGTCAACGGTGAACAATTACCGTTGCTCTTTATCGAGAGGGTCGGTTATCATTCCCAGTTTCTCAATGCCGAGTTCCTTCATCAGGGCCAGTACCTGCACTACAAATCCATATGAGACACTCTTATCGGCCCTCAGCAGGATTTCTCTTCCGCCGGTCTGTTCTTTCAGGCTCTTCAGCGTCGATCTTAATTTCTCTTGAGGTATTCTGACGTTCTCGACAAAGATATTCTGGTCTCTGTCGATTGTCAATACTATGCTCTTTTCCCTGTTCTCCAGCGGCTTCGCCGTCGTTCTGGGCAGATCGACATCCATACCCTGGATCATCATCGGTGCGGCAACCATGAAAATGATCAGAAGAACGAGCATTACATCGACAAACGGGGTTACATTGATCTCTGAAAGCAGTCTTTTGTCGTCACTCCCGAAGCCCGCCATTCAATCACCTGCCTCCGATGCCTGGGCGATCCCGCTTCTGCTTGACAACCGTAGCACGAATTCTCTCTCGACAAGATTTGAAAGGTCAATGGCAAACCCATGCATGTCCGACTCTATCCTGCGGATTATATTAAGACAATAGTTGTAGGCTATTACTGCAGGAATCGCTGCAGCCAACCCTGTTGCAGTGGCCACCAGAGCCTCCGATATGCCCGGAGCAACCGTGGCCAGGCTTGCCGACCCGCGCAGTCCAATGCCCTGGAAGGCGGTCATTATCCCCCAGACGGTTCCAAACAGCCCGACAAAAGGGGCCGTATTCCCCGTTGTGGCCAGAATCGAGAGGGTCTGGCTCAGACGGCTTATTTCACTTTCGATCCCCTTCCGGAGCGCTCGCTCTACATTCGCAACACAGATGGTCCCCCCTTCGAAACCGCCCTTCCTTGACTCAGGGCTCTTCTGCGAAGGATCGCTCAGTTTCCCGAATTTGATAAGTTCATTATAGCCCATACGAAAAACCCGGGCGACTGAGGAATCCCTCAGGTCCTTTGTATTAAGGTAAGCATCCGACAGCGTACGGCTTTTCCAGAAAGCCTCCAGGAATACCCTGGATTCCCGTCGCGTACGGCGTAACTGAAAGAATTTTTTGCAAATTATAGCCCAGCACAAGATGGATGCAAATAAAAGAAGCGTCAGAACAATTTTGACGACAATGCCTGCTGCACCAACCATCGCCACTATGTTATCATTGTACATATTCGCTCCTGATTTTCTTTTATTGAATCGTTGTTCTTAAGAAATATGTAATTCTGGGATTTCGAACTGGATGCAAACGATATCCGGACGGGAATGACAGTATTAAACATCGGTGACACAAAATGTCAACTCCGACGAGTTGTCTAACGCATTGCTCTTTCGGTCGTTCCTGTGCCCCGGAGGGCCGGAAGAGACCAGAAAAATGTATTGACAATAATCTGACATTAATGATAAGAATCAGCAGCCATTCTCTAAATCTATTGTAAAATCGGTTCCTTGGGGCTTCTTGAAAAATGTTCAATTTTGGCCAAGGTCAAGGAAGGCGAAGATTTTAACCGGAGGAATACTCGAAGTATTCTGAGGATTAAAATCTGAGCCTGACGCAGACATTGGGCAAAAGGGAACGTTTTGCAAGAGGTTCCGTGCAGAGGAACCATAAAGGATCTTTATGGCACTGTCGTTGGAACAGCGTATGAGAAGATTCACGGTTCCAAGTATGGCGCCAAAGCCCTCTTCCCCGGAACCGGACGCTCCCGCGGAGACTGATGAGCATATTGACCTCTCAAAGGTTATAAAGAGAAGATCGGGTGGCCC
>JAZDGK010000089.1:0-13135 GCA_043806955.1 Pseudomonadota bacterium
TTGCGCAACTTATTCCGTGACAGACCCTTACTTATTAATGACCCATGGATGTGCTGAATGGTAAAAGGGCAATATTTCGAGCGCGTTTAACCGCCACAGTGATTTGCCGTTGATGCCTTGCACAGTTGCCGGAAATACGCCTGGGCAACAGCTTGCCCCTTTCGGTCACAAAGAATTTGAGGGTCCGGGGATCCTTATAATCTATTTTAAGACTCTTATCAGCGCAGAACCGGCATATTTTTCGCCTGATAAAGACTCTTTTCTTGGGTGCGGCCATGATGCCTCCTTTGCAATTCGGGTTAGCTGATCTCTTCGGGTAGTTGCGGCTTAGGCTCAGCCTTTTCTCCCGGTTCCGCTTTTGTTGCCCCAGCTTCCGGCTGGGCTGTTTCAGCAGAGGAGGCATCCCCAATTCTAACCGTCAAGTATTTTATGACGCGGTCATCAATCTTAAGATTCCTCTCGAGTTCCCGTACAAGCTTGGTGCTTCCGAAATAGCCCGTAAAAAAATAGAAACCGCGATTCTGTTTTCGCACTTCATAGGCCAGGCGTCTCACACCCCACTCTTCAAATTTCCCGAGCTGTCCGGCCCCCTGGTCTATTATGTCCTTGATTTTATCGCCCAGACCTTTGAGGTCATCGGGCGAGATCTCGGGTTTGGCAATAAAAATCGTCTCATACTGCCTTGCAATGTCCATAAGTAGCCTCCTTTTGGACTCAACGGCCCGCTGCTGTCGCAGGAGCAAGGAGAATCGTCCTTTTTCCGTTTGAAATAACCATGTTAGGACTCACCTTGTCAAGATGTTTTTCAGGACCAAGAGCCGGTCGGACTTGGGTTTTAGAAACCGTTCGCCTTTCCTGTCATCTATTGAGGCCGTCCCGCAGAGCCCTGCTTGCTTTGAACGTGACTACGGAACGTGCACATACTTCCATTGCGTCTCCGGTTTGCATATTGCGTCCCGGCCGCGCCTTTTTATTGCGTACTTTAAGAACCCCAAAATTCGTGATTTTAACGTTGTTTCCCTTGAGCAGGTCATCTTTCACCGTGTCAAAGATGGCCGTTACTATTTGCGACATGATTTGCCGGGGGAAACCAGTCTTAGTGTGAAGCTGTTCCACGATATCTTTTTTAGTTAGAGCCATAACCTGCGCCACCTCCGAGTATTCATCAATTCATGCCGGTGCGGACGAAATTAGTCTGCGAATTTTCGTCAGCCCCAGGTTCTTTCCCGTACGGTTGTAGATTGAGATGAGTAACCTATACAAAAAACCGTCGATGGAAAAACAAGTAAAAAGAACAAAACCGGCAACTGTTGATAAAGATTCCAGGGCTATTTGACGCCAACCCCAAGACAGCGGGCCGGTCTGTATCCGAAGGGAGATGAAAACGATTCATAATCGCGTAGAGACAGAATGAATCCCGTCAAAAGAGTACTGGGCCTTCCTGGATCAAAAAACAACCACGCGCAGGAACAAACATAGCTGCCTGTTCCTGCGCGAAACAAATGCGGCCTGTTTTCGGGAAGATTCGTTAGAGGGTGACACAGATTGCCCGCCAGCAGCATGCCTCCTGCTCGCAACCCGCAGTCGCCGTTCCGAAACAGGCAAAATAGCCTTCAGCACGTTGGACAGTTCTGATGAGGTCAGCCATTGCGAGATTTTCGGCAGAGATGTTGAGGGCCTTTGCCTTGTTCAGAGCCAAAGTCTTAACCTTCCTTGTCGCGGTAGCCTTTGCTGTTCTTGAAACTTCCGCAGCTTTGGGTGTCGCGGTTTCTTTGGCAACTTCTGCCTTGGACTTTGTTTGTTGCGCCTTAGCCTTTTGTGGTTTTTCTGCCGTTGCCATTTTTGTCGCTTAAACCTCCATCAAATTAGATTTGCGAAAAATCATACGATGAACTTGAAACGTTGACAAGCATTTTCTGCACGAAATCGGGACTTGCCGTCATGAACGCGGGCGCCAATCCAATCCGGATAAACGATCGAATCAGAACTCCTCTTCTTTCGGAAAGGTATAAGTCATGCGCAACGTAATCGCCTGAGAACTCCAGTTCACTTCGTTCAGGGTAGTCTCTGCCTGACTGCCGTCTGCATAATAGATGCGATCGATGCCCGAATCAGTTGCCCATTTCTGATAGTTGACGATGAACGCCGCCGACCACGAATTATCGATCGTATAGTAGAGTCCCGCGTTCAGAACGACCCCGGTCCCGTCCGAATCGTGAGTAAAGCTCTTGGGATGATCAAATTCGGTACGCAAATTCCAGTCGGCCTCGGCGTAGTAATCAGCCAGGTGTAATTCCAGTCGGCCGAAGAGCGAGAGCCTGTCTTTAACAACATAGGTCATTTCTACACCGCCCCACATGCCTTCCCAATTGGCCTCATAGCTGGTGTGAAGACCGGGGAACGATCCCAACTCAGGCGGATCTTCCGTGTCCACGGTTTGAAACCCGTCCGTCATAGTGAGAGCCTGCTTATGCTCCGAATAGCCGAAAAGAGGCGTGACCGTGAAACGACCCTGACCGGGACGAAAGCGGTATCCTGCGGCGACAGACCAATCCGTTACGTGGCCGTCGTCGGCGCTATTGTTGGAGCGGGAGAATTCGGCCGTTCGATCATCTCCGTCATAGTCGGAATCCTGATTCTTGCCGCCCATGACCTTGCCGTAGCCGATATATGCCTGGCATGTAAAGCGGCTGTCTGCGAGGGCATCAAAACCAAGAACTCCCTGATAGATCTCAAGGTCTTCCCATGTGAGCTCAGAGAGTACATTTACAACCCGGGAGTCGTGAACTCCGGCTATATTCCAATCCAGTTGGTCTATCCGATAACCGGCAGAAAAATCCAGTTTGGTTTCTATTTCAGCGGCTGCCGGCGTGATCGTCAGAATCAATAAGAGTATGAAGACGACGGGCCCCGTTGTGAGAAGACGTTTCATAGTATCCCTCCGGTCTGGCGGTTTATTTCTCTTGATGACTTCTAATATCGGACGACTCTGTTTCGTCGATTAGAGATTTTTGGGAGCAGACGGCTTTGAAATGCAGGTCTCCGGCAGTGCCACATCTTTATTTCGTGACCGTTTCTGGAGGAGGAGCCGTCCGTCTTCATGGAATACGAGGACGTGAACTACTTTGTGTACCAGTGCAGGATTGTCGTGGACAAGGGATCGAGGGGCAGTCCCGTTTACGTTCCCGTTACGATCTACTATCTCCAACAGTTCGTCAGCTATGATCATAGACCGGCATCACACTCATTCCTTTCAAGGATACCGCAATTTTCCCGCCGGAATAGCGTAGCTCAGTCTGAGCATTATGGCCAGGGAATCCCAATTAACTCTATTCAGCCGTGTATCACTGGAACCTCCGAAGGCCCCAAAAGCGGTGGCAATACCCGAATCGGTCCACCATTCCTGATAATCAACCCTTACCGCGGCCGCCCAGTCATCCATGAACGAATACCCTATACCACCCGATATGACCACTCCTTCGCCGTTTGCTCTATCGCTGAAGCTCGTGGGATGGGCCAGGTCCTCTCGAAGATTCCAGTCGGCATCCGACGTGTAATCGGCGTAATGATACTCAATGGTCCCGAAAATGGTGAGCCTTCGGATTGGGTTGACAGACAAATCGATACCCGCCCACCAACTGGACCACTTTGCCTCATAGGTGCTGTCCAGGCCGCTTAAGGGGCCTAACTCATCGTATTCGTCGCCGTCTTCATCTACTGTCTGGACCCCATTGGTCATGGCAAGCTTTTGCCCCGAATAAGAAAAACCGGCCATCGGCGTTAATGCCAACACATTGGAAAAGAACCGAAATTGATATCCCAACCCCACAGAGAGATCGAAGAATTTGCTGTCGTCTGCATCGGCATAGGACCGGGCATATTCTCCGGTTCGGTGGTCGCCTGTGTAATCCGAATCCCGGCAGGTCCCACGGTAAGCCAAAGCGCGGCTGATCGAAGCCCGTGCACAATAGTGGTCCAGAATGAGCGCTCTCGCCCCCAAGCCGACCTGGTATGCTTCGACATCCGTCCACTTGAGCTCAGACAGCACGTTAGGGTTATATCCATTAATATCTCCGGCAATGCCAAGATCGAGGTTGTCGATCCGGTAACCCGTGATGAGATCCACGGTCAGATCGAGGTCCGCGGCCAGAGATGCTGACGGAAGCAGAACCGAATAGATAATAACCATGCAGACAATTATAACCCGTTGGTTCATCTCTCTTTTCTCCTGAAAGATTTGGACCGGCTTCGGAGCGACTATAGAGTAAGACTCGGAACAGTGTCAATGAAAAACTATGGCAAACTTCGCAATTACTGATCGGCAGGTTTCACGCTTTAGATAAACCGACGCCGATTATGGATTGCGGCCGCCCGGTCAGGGTTATGTCTTGGGAACGAGGTTAAACTGTTTCCGGGCCATGTCGGCCAGAGTCTCCGCAATGCTTATGGACGCGGTTGCTGCCGGGGAGGGTGCATTCAGGACGTGGATCATTCTATCCGCCTGGACGACCCGAAAATCATCGACAAGGAATCCTTCCGGAGTAAGAGCCTGGGCGCGTACCCCGGCCCCGCCGGAGCGGAGATCGTTTTCTTCAATCTCGGGGATGAGGTTCTGCAGGGCTTTTACAAAGCCCTTTTTGCTTAATGAACGGTGAATTTCGCCCATTCCTTCTCTAAAGTGCCTGCCGGCAAGTCTCCAGAATCCTCGATAAGAGAAAGTCTCAACCGCATCGCGGCAGGAGAAACTCCATTTCGTGTATCCCTCCCGTTTGAGAGCCAGAACGGCGTTCGGTCCCGCTTCTACCCCTCCTTGAATCATGCGCGTAAAATGCACGCCAAGGAAAGGAAAGGCCGGATCAGGAACGGGATAGATGAGATTGTTTACCAGCGCCCGGCGCTCGGGAATGATTTCGTAGTATTCCCCCCGAAAAGGAACGATCTGCACTCCAGGGTCTATTCCGCACAGTCGAGCTATCCGGTCGGACTGGAGGCCGCCACAGTTCATGCCGTACCGGCAGGCGATCTCTCCCCTTCCGGTCTCCAGCAGAAGGCCGTCTGAATCACGCCGAAAACCGATGAGACGCAGTCCGGTGAGAATGTGGGCGCCTTCTCTTTTTGCGAGAGAGGCAAAGGCTTCCGTTACATTGACATAATCAACTATGCCTGTCTGAGGCACGAAAAGACCCGCGACACCGGCAACATGCGGCTCGTATGCGCGGATGTCTTCCGGTGTCAGTACCCTCAGGCCCCGGAGGCCGTTTGCCAGTCCCCGGCGCTCGAGCTCCTTCAAGACCGGGATTTCGCTTTCTTTCGTGGCAACGACCACTTTCCCGCATTGTTCATGAGGGATTTCATTCTCCGCGCAAAAGCGGTACATCAGCTCCCGCCCGAGTACGCAGTTATCGGCCTTGAGAGAACCGGGTCTATAATACAAACCGGAGTGGATCACACCGCTGTTATGCCCGCTCTGATGGGCGGCCAGGCGGTCTTCGGCCTCAATAACAACCAGAGAGCATTTATATCGACGGGTGAGGACCATAGCCGCAGCCACCCCGACTATGCCTCCCCCTATTATGGCAATGTCATATTTCATATCAGGCTCTTAGTCACTAAGTACAGATCCACATAAGAAGGTATCCGTTATGGTGAAATCCCCCCCGTCGGATAGGCGGTCCTTTCCAGGGCCACCCAGCGACCGAGGCGTCCATAGGCGGGGTTAGAAAACCCCGCCTATCCGGGTATTGTGGGTACGCATTTGTGTCGAGCTGTACTATAGACTTCCAGATAAAGCTTTTGGGTGCGTTATCGGTCGGGGATGTACGAACAGGTACTATCCCCTCCCTGCTGCCTCCGGGAAGCCTTTACAGGAAAGCGTTTGCACAAATTCTCTTCTAAGAGATCACCTTTCAGCGTTAAACCGTGAACCGTGAACCGTTGGTTCCGGCTTTGCCGGGTTAGGAAAAGATGTTGATTCTTTTGACAGGGATTCTGTAATCAAGAGGCGCTACCTGAAAGGCACGGAGCATATAAACCAGGTGGGGATTGCGGTCAAGAAATGTTTTTTTCGGCTTGAATTCGGCTACACCATCAAGCACTCCTCCCCTCACTTCCCCTTTGAGTCTTGCGTAGGCATCTGCGCCTTCGAAATTCGCTGGAGCGATCTGAACCGTATCTCCAGTTACAGAGAGTCTGGCCGTGGCAACGGTGAAGGTGTCCGGCGGCAGGAGGACCGGGAATTTTGCGAGCAGCCGGGCCACACATTCCGCACCCTCCAGTCTGAATCGTCCCTCTCCTTTCGATCCGTTGCATGCAATTCGTCCGGAAATGCAGCCCAAATCGCCGGTTATGCCCGAAAGGAGCGAGATTGCATTTAGCGGGAGATTATCAAGAGCGGCGTCGAGTCTCAATTCGGATCGACCCGGCTCGATTTCTCCCCTGATCGTACCTTCACGGATACGGGCTTCAAAAGGGAATACCAGATCAAAAGAGAAGAGTCTCGAAAGGCTGACGTGCCCTCTAAAGATGTCCAGACGAATAAGCGGCTTTTCTTTTTTTCTGATTTCCACACCGCTCATTCTGAATGCAAGGAATCCCTCTTTGGTGACATCGTCCACGATAAGGGTAAGAGATTTCTCTTCCAGTCGACTCTCAACAAAGGATCGGATCAGGTCCTCGGAAATAACGATATACCAGAGACCGAATACCAGAATGGCCGGTCCAAATAGAGAGAAGAGCGATATGTAAGCGATTGCTTTTTCGGCCCTGCTCATCTTCATTTAGCAGTACCCGCCTTTGCTCCAGGTATCAGGAGTTTGTCGGACTCACAATGATCAACTGCGGGAAGCGGGCAAAACGATCCCCCAAGGTCCGACAGGCCCCTATGACTGAAAGAGAAAGAGGCTGCAGGTGAGATCCAGAAGATCCGGTCGTTCAAAGTTCTTTTTGATACCGGCGTGCTTTACTGAAAGGGGATACGGGGCGGACTGGATCTTGTAGAAGAAATTGACCGTCTCGTTCATAGTCAAATGCTCCATTGTGAGAGTTGCTTCTTCTCCGCGCACCGTTCCCGCTTTCCGTTGTTGAACCGGTTTCAGCGCCTTCAACCTGGACTTCAGCCCGAGGGGTGTGACGACATTGTCGATTGCGGCTACAATCCCGTCGACCTTTATCAACCCTTTCTTCCTGTCCAGCCGGTCGAGTTCTCGTTTTGTAAGCAATACCTTCTCCCTCATGGCCTTAAGCTCTCTATACTCTGCTTCAAGCCCTTTTGAGTCGGCCTGCTTCGAATGAACCTGCCGGAAAAGAACGAAAACCATCAGGCAGGCAAGTGCAATAATGAACCCGAGGACTATTCCTCTTATTGGTATGGATCCGAATCTGGTTGAGATATCCACTACACCTTCTCCTTTAGGGTTTGCTCAGAAACAAATTGGCATTTTAGGCGCTCAGATTCAGGCCAGATTTGTTCGATCCGAGACGGCAAAACCGGAGGAATAGTCGTTCTATTTCGAGGATTTTGCAGTTGAGGATCGGACGAAGCCGGCCTGAAGCTGGGATGCATAAAGAGCCAAGTTGTTTCTGAGCAAGCCCTTAGTCTTATGGTGAAACTGATCCGGTTATTGAATGCCCTGGAATCAAGCACGCTGGCCTCAGCAAAAACGGTTTCGGCATTCCTCTTCCACACGTCAATGGAACGCAGGTCGGGCGACTCTCCTTTTATAATGATACCGGACCCGGCCATGACAAGCTCATTCACGACTACCAGCCCCCTCTGTAGTTTGGCGAGCTTCAAGAGAATCTCGTTGGGCGATACTCCTGCATCGACCTCTTTTTCCTGAAGATTCTTTAAATGAGCCTTTGCCTGGTATAAAGGATCGATTACGACCCGATCGCTTGGAAACATGCTTTTGTAGATTTCCAGCACGGAGGCATTTGCCCTTTCCATATCGCGTCTTGCGATCTGATATTTCACTGTCCCGTCCGTCAGGATCACCAAAAAAAGAATCCCAGCAAGAATGGCGCTGAGACGCAGGTGTCTTCCGAATAGTGCCTTTCCCTGCCCGGACCGGAATTCAGTGCGCTGGAAATCCAGTATGGGACGGCGCAATTCCTCCTTAAAGAGACGGATGAGATCTTCCTCAGAGAGAGCAGGCAAATCGATGAGGCTTCCCGGTCGAAAATCATGTACCAGCGCCCGTAATCGTGCCGCAATAAGATGCTGCGGCTCAAATCCCATCCTGGAGGCAAGGGCTCCGGCCTTTAAAAGCAGAGAATTCTCGACGCATACTGCAAGCACTGTTGTTTTGTTTTCGGTCTTTTCAATTATGACGGCGTCAACGGTTATGTCCTTTGTATCCTGAAGGAGGCTATTGCCGAGTTCAAAGGGGAGAACAGTCTTGATTTTTTTCAGGTCGTCGAACGGGAACTCAAGGATGCGAAAATTCAAAGACTCCATCGGGAGATTAAGGTAAACACGGCCGGATCCGGACAATTCACGATCCGAAGCAAGCTTCTCCACGGATTGCAGTTCGAAATCGTCCCTGGTTTCCTTAAACGTGTAAACCGTTCCCCCGGTACCGGCATCCCAATCGATAACGATCCTTTGCATCAGTACTCCTTCCAGTACTTTGTAACCATGGTATTTCCTGAACCTGCCACCTCGGCAGTCTCTATGATTCGTTTGATCCCGTCGCACTCGCCGGTCAGTCTGATGAAATATGCCGTTCCTACAGTTGAGGGAGAACCAAACGACGTATCCCATTTGGCATCGGGTGCTATCTGATCTATGTCCTGCGGCTTAAGAGGTTGATTCTCCCGGTATGCCACAATGCGATCGGCAGTTTCGGGCGTAATGTTCTCTCCGAGACTCATAATCACTTCCCTGGGAGCCGTATTTAGATTTATGTCCGCCAGTTGGTTCCCCCAGATAGTCACAAAACGGCGGAGTCTGGCATAGACCTCCTTGTCAATTCCCGGAATAAGGAGGAGTTCGTCCGGCGTTACAAACGGCTCATTCTTTGCCCCTGTTTCCCCTTTCAGGGATTCACTGACCTCATCGCGATCCATCCAGTCAACTATTGTGCCGGCAAGATTCGTATCCAGATTCAAGTTACTTAACAGTCTCGCGAATATCTTGCAGGCCTCGTCGTTTCTAAGACCGTTTTGTGCATAGACAAGGGTATTCAGATTAAACTTGGCGCTTTCGTCTTCCATACAGACAGTGATGCGATCAAATCTTTCTCTGCCTTTACATCCGTCCTTTTTGAGGGGTATTTCCATTTCAATAGAGGGTTTGCTCCGGAATTGGGCTGCCTCAGGTGATACCAGCCATTTGTTAAGATGAGTGATACTCGATGCTGCAGCGATACCCAGGCGCTTTGAGTCCTGCCAATTGTTGAGCGAACTGGTGGCAAGAAAAACGCTGTAAGCGAATTCAATTACCAACGTAGCCAGAAGGACGGTAATGAGAAGGACTATGACCAGCACTATGCCGTCTTCATTTTGGGCGCCATGATGTCTCAGCCTGCCGGGGAGATGCCGGACAGGGTATTCCCGAGCGCCCCGGAAGTTCATATATCCCTTATCCTAAGCTGTGCGATTGTTGAAAGAATAACGGGCCTCTTCCCCAGAGGGACCGCGATCGTTACCTTTATCCGGCTCGGACGCCCGCTCACAGACGCATCCCAAGTCCTTGTCCACCCTTCCTTATAAGGGACTTCGATCAGGAAAGATTCGAGGTTTTCGAGAAACACACCGGGCCGACCAGAGAGTCTTTCCCGGCCTTCCCCGTATGCAGGGAGCACATCCTTGAGCAGAACGAGTTTATTATTCCGTTCTGCAACGCGGTAAGAAAGCCTGGAAATGCCGGGTCCGGGCGTGCAGAGCGTGCAAAAAGTAATCCCGGACGCCTGCCTGCCGTAGACGTCTCTGTCCACGATTTCGAGCTGATTTGCCGTCTTGCTTTTCTTATCGAAGTAGAGGGACTCCAGTTCTCTATGGATCAGGTCAAGACCCTTTCTGGCCTCCTCCAATTTGAGCACGGTTTCGTCAGTCTCCAAAACAGCGCGGTTCGAAAGAAAAAAAGTATGATAGATCGCACCAAGGATGATCGAGGTAAGGGCTATGGAAACGAGTACCTCGAGGAGAGTAAACCCGTGATGTGTGTATTTATCGTGAGACGAACCCATAGATTGTGATCAACTCACGATCCTTACGAACGTTTATTCTGGCCCTGGCTATGTCGGGGAAAAGGGTCTCTTCCAGTTGGACTTCGTACGAATAATCGCTGTTCGGATCGGGAAATCTGCCTTCTCGGTGTTCCGGCTTACTCTCTATTTCCATGAAGAGGTTTTCGGCGAGACTCGTTCCCACCGTAATGGTTTCATGACGGGCCGCCACAGCCAAATGATAATTGATCGTCGTAATGACCGTGACCAGCAATCCTCCGATAATGGCCACGGCAACCAAGACTTCGAGGAGGGTAAACCCATGATTCGTGGCTCGCCCCTCGCAATTGGGGAATGCGGAGTGCGGAATGCGGAAATAGAAACTCCGGTTCAACATCTGAGTATACTTATTTCTCAATTCCGCAATCCGAATTCCGAAATCCGCAATTGGATATTTCTCTGACCCGCACCAGATTATTCAGCGAATAGATTACCGTCCAACCTTTGTCTTCGCGCGAGAAAGTTATCTCCATCTCTTCCAGAGCCCCCAGGCTCGTTACGTCGAAATCCACTTTCCCGGAGGAGACTGAGCCGAGATGAGGTGTGTACAAGCTCTTAAGGGAAGGCACGACCTTCTTCTCCGTACCATCGGACGTCTTCCAGGAAATAATCTTATTCCCGAAATCTACGGAAAAGGGAACCGTTTCTTTTCTGGTTAGCGCTATGTCATTAATATGACGCAACACGGAGGCTGTCTTCTGTGCATCAGCTCTTGTACTGTCCAGGGAAATAAGAGAGAAAGAAGGCAATGCCAAGGCCAAAACGACCGAAAGAAGAGCCAGGGTTATGACCAGCTCAAACAAGCTGTAACCGTTTTTTCTATTGCTCAACATCCCAGTTACAAATATCGGCATCCTTACCGTCTCCTCCCGGCCTTCTGTCGGCGCCGTACGAGATGATATCAAAATCTCCCTTTAGCCCGGGAGAGATATAAATGTAGGGGTTCTTCCAGGGATCAAGAGGTATCTTTTTTTGCTCCAAATAGCCTCCATCTCGCCAGTTCAGAGGTGTCTGGCCGCTTGCCGGTTTCTCCACCAGCGCCAACAATCCTTGGTCAGTATCCGGATAGAAACCGTTATCAAGTTTAAAAAGTTTGAGCGCCGTCTGGAAATTTTTTGTTTGAATCTTGGCTTGGGCAATGAGAGCATCATCGGTTCTTCCTATCAGCCGAGGCGCAATGACAGCAGCAAGAAGTGTCAGTATGAAGACTACTATCAGAATCTCTATGAGAGTAAAACCTTTAGTATCGCCACGACGACAGTCCAAAAGGGAACCTCCATTTGAAGCAAACCGAAATAGACAACTGCAATAACCGTACCCTTTTTTGTGATTCATTTCCAGAAGATTCTTAACTGCAATTGAGTCTGTAAGAGGGTGTCGAAAAACTCTCCCTTTTGTCCAATCTCTGCGTCAGGCTCGGATTCTAATCCTCAGAAGGCCAGGAAGCTAGGAAGCTAGGAAGCCAGGAGGCAGGGAAGCCGAAGCTAGAAGGCTAGAAAACTGACCCGCTGGGATTGCCTCTCAGCCTTCTCGCCTCCCAGCATCCCAGCCTTCGAGGGTTAGAATCCTCGCCTTCCTTGACCTTGAAACAAAATTGAGAGTTTTTGGACACCCTCTAAATGAAACGGCAGATCGATGCCTGCAACACGCCCCTTCATGCGGGACAGTGTGGGCAAGCGAAACCAATGGAAAGAAACGTCAAAAAATCTCGACTTCCCTCACGAATGCTTGACACAGGCCAATTTGAAAACAGGCAATGACCGGGGAGATTGTCGAGACTTAGAGCCTGTTTATTTTCCCGCGTTCTTCAAATCTGCTTGACAAGGAATTTCTGGAATGATAACTTCCCAAGTGTTGAATCACTATTCAACCCTGGGAGGATTCATTGTATGCTTCGCAAGAGAGGTCTCGTTGGTGGGTTTGCTTTTCTGGCTACATGTTTTGTCGTAGCGGTGTGGTCCTGGGGGTGGCACAGCAGCGTTGCCGCGGCCCAAAACGCAGTTCTTTCCAACAGCGACTGTGTGAAATGCCATCCGCAGCAGACAGCGACGATTGAGGGAAAAGGGGCAAAACACAAAACAGCGATAGGGTGTCTGGATTGTCATGTAGAACATCCACCGGCAGGCGCCAATGCCATTCCTGCCTGCAGCATGTGCCATACAGGAAAACCTCACTACGAGCTTCCACAGTGTGCCTCTTGCCATTCAGACCCGCATGATCCTCTCGGAATCAAACTTGGTGAAAAGAATACGCCGGTTTGCCTTACCTGCCATCCGCAACAGGGGCAGGAACTGAAGACCGCGCCAAGCAAGCATACTCAACTGGATTGTTCGTACTGTCATCCTGTGCACAGGCAATTCCTGAATTGCTTGAAGTGCCACGAACCGCACACAAAGGATATGACTTACCAGACATGCCGTTCCTGCCATGAACCGCATAAGCCCTTGGAAGTTAAATATACTATGGATACGCCTTCAGAGAGTTGCGCGGCATGCCATGGAGTTGCCTACGATAACCTGAAGGTAAACAAGACGAAGCACCATAATCTGTCATGTGCCTATTGCCACAGAGATAAGCACAAGGTCGTTCCTCCTTGTGAGGCCTGTCATGGAAAGCCGCATGCCCGTGCCATGCACGAGAAAAAGCCGACATGTGGCGGCTGCCACCAGACGGCGCATACACTGGTGAAGTAGAAGGCCGGCCTGAAGAGCCTCTTGCAAAATGTTCAATTGTGGTCAAGGTCAAGGAAGGCGAAGATTTTAACCGGAGGAATACTCTAGGAGCCTGTCGGACTTAGGGGGATCTACTGCGGAAAGTGGGGGGAACGGCCCAAATATCCCCGAATTTTCGTTGCATAGCAACACTATGCGCCTCAAATTCGTGAATATTTGGTCTCGTTCCTCCACTTC
>JAZDGK010000090.1:0-3914 GCA_043806955.1 Pseudomonadota bacterium
GGAACGGCCCAAATATCCCCGAATTTAAGTTGCATAGCAACACTATGCGCCTCAAATTCGTGAATATTTGGTCTCGTTCCTCCACTTCCTCGCGACGATCCCCTAAGTCCGACAGACTCCTGGGAGCCTGTCGGACTTAGGGGATTGTGACGAGGAAGTCGAAGCGACCCTCCGCTGAGACCTGTGTCGGGTGGAGAAACGGGGCCGAATATTCATGAAAAGGCTATGAATCTGGAGTGGAGGAGATTGAATTCGGGATCTTTCCCCTCCACTCCGGATTTGCCATGCCAAAACGATACCATCGGGTTGTGTATCGCAATAAGCTGTTAATTCGAAGCAACGCGCAGGGTTTGAGGCGGTTGCGGTTCAACAATACCCGTCAGGCCGCTCTCAAATGCCCCGATGTCGGGTCTCGATCCTGAGTATGCAAGGCTTACGGGGTGACCCTTCTCCCAGGAAACTGTCTTGTCAAGCGTGATCGTGTTATTGGCGTAATCAATTTTCTTAATGACTGCCGTATCATCTCCCACTCTGATCGTGTCTCCGGTAACAATGCCGAATCCATCTGTGAAGTATCGAGCGTCAGCCACAGTCAGGGAAGACCCTGTGCCGGAGTTGCTGGTTACAGAGGTGAGAAACCCTCCCCCGTCTATGCACGGCGAACCGGCCACAGGCTTGTGGTTAAGATCCAGGACCGGGTCTTTCTGAACGTTATTCGACCAGATGGCCGGGTAATTCTGTTGTATGCCGGAGATGCTGTAACTGGATGACAAATACCTTATGACGTTGGTTGTAGACTGATTATAAATCAGATTATTATGGAAAAACAGATCTCGAATACCATTAGTACTGGTCCAACTGATTTGACAACTGTTACCATTAGTTTTGAAAATAACGTTGTTTTTGTAAACATGATCCGCTACCAGGGCGACTGAAGGCGCATGATTAACAAACGTAATCCCTTCTCGGTCTGTCTCCGTGATCGTATTGTTATACACCCGGTTCCCGGTAGTGATATTTGGGGGATCACTTTGATACTGGTTTGCACTCACATTCATTCCCAGGCCGCCGGAATTATCGAAAATCAAATTCCGCCGGAAGATGAGGTTTTTTCCCGCAATTTTCATCGAATTTGAGATATCGGAGCCGCTCGGAACTCCTCCTATTATCATATTCCCGTCAAACACGTTCGTGCTTGAATTTGACTGAACTTCTACTAAGGACCCTCCTGCTATGCTATTCGTCATGGTGTTGTTTCTAAAGACGTTGTAGCTGCATGTTGCGTTGGGATAGTCAGCCGAAGTAGCCTCAAGGGTGACAACCCAGTGCACTCCGCCACTCATTTCGTTGCCTTCCAGCAGATTGTAATTTGATCGTTTAACGGAAACACAATCATTGAGTTTGCTCGTATTCATGTGCTTAATGTCGCACGACACCACGTTGTTGTGATCACTGTCGATTATCCTTAATGCCGCCCAGACCGTGCAACCGGCGCCCCCATAAATGTTGCAGCTTTGAACCGTAACATGATTTGACCTGTCGATGATCAACGGATAGCTTCCGGAGTTGTTCCTGAACTCGATATCCTGGGCCTTGATGTAGGATTTGCTCGTAGCAGTAAAGCTGGAAATAACAGGTTTATTGCCGCTCCCGTATGCACCGTACGATACAACGTTTCCACTCTGCCCCGAAACAGGTTTGAGTGTCTCATTCCAGGTGCATCCACGTTTGAAATGGACCACATCACCCGGCTTTACTGACGAGCTTCCCGCCTTTGCCACAGTCTTCCATGCCGAAGTCTGTGAAGTCCCGGCATTGCTGTCCGAGCCGCTCACTGCATCCACATAATAGGTAGCGGCACAAGCTGTTGAGGACAGGCTGAAAATGACTAAAAAAGTAACTATGCATACTTCGATATATCCCTTGCATTTCATCATTTCTATTTTTCCTCCTGCAAATTTGGAACTCTATCCACAGAGGACTCCCGCCGGTTCCTCAACCGGCAGTTAATGCGCGGTTGAAGTGCGGCGCTCTTCTCCTCCATGGAAACTGGTCTTCTTATCCTTCCACAGGCTTTGCCTGACGGTTGCTCCGGGAATCTACTTCTGTACGAAAGCTGCTTCCACGGTATGATTGTTCGTTATTTTTCTGAAGGTATAATAACGCACCGGCCCTACCGAAACGCCGTCCACTTTTACGTCCGCAATACGATAGCGGTAATTGGGACGGATATACACGGTCTTCGTCCGTCCGGATTTAACCGTCAACGTTCCAGACGGGGATACCCGCCCACCGGTACCCGCTTTTGTCGTAATCGTATAGTATTGGGCGGCCTGCGCTGTGAAGCTCGCCTGAATACTGTGATTGGCGCTGACGCCGTTGAACGCATAAGAACTAACCGGGCCGACTGACGCATTATCCACCTTTACGTCGGAAATCAGGTATCCTGTGTTCGGGTTTATCGTGAAGGTGACGTTCGACCCGGGGTCTGCCTTCACGTCACCCGACGGAGATATGGTCCCGCCGGTCAACGCCTTCGCCACAATAGTTACAGTATATGCCGCCTGCCCCTGCTGTGTAACGGTAAATAGTTTCTCCGCTATCGTCATTACCGCTGTTCTTGTTGAGCCGGTTGTATTGGGCGCAACTGAATACTGAACCGTTCCGTTCCCCGTGCTGCTCGCCCCCGAGGTGATTGTAAACCACGGGACACTGCTCTGAGCGCTCCAGGCACACCCGCTTCCCGCGGTTACGTTGATGGTACCCGTCCCCCCTGACGCGCCGAGATTCTGACCGGCCGGCGCTATGGAATAGGTACACTCTGCTAAGTCGTTCAGAATAACCTCATTTGAGTAGTCGCTCTCCAAACCCGCGGTATTATAGGCAGTCGCCGCACAAAAACAGGTCTTCCCGTCATCGGGTATCAAGAGGGTATACTGGGTCTGATTCCCCACATCAACACTGTTTGTGTAATTGCCGCTGGAAGCCCCATAATAGAGCATGTAGCCGGCAATATCCGGTTCCTGATTGGGATCCCATGCCAGAGTCACGGACGCGGAGTGCACATCCGGGCTATGGACGAAAGAAACCGCAAGGAAGCAAAACACAATAAGACCGATCATGCCAAGTCGAGTCCGTGCTCGAAGCCTGGTGCCTTGGACATAGCGATGAACCATATCAACCTCCTGAGTCTGTGAAGTTTTTCACCGCAAAGCGCGGCATCAAATGCATAATCCGGAATGTGGAGGCTGCCATCAGGGAGGATTTCCTTTCGTCTCCCTTATTCCGAAATCCGCAATTGTCAGCGCCCTTGGGCGGCGTTCAAGTGAAAAAACGTTGCAATCCATTAGGAGTGAGCGTGTGAATCAGTATGGTATGGATTTGATAAAAACGAGCGGGATGAGCTTAGGGGTTCTCAGAGCAGGATGCGAATCAAGAGGAAAACGAGGGCAAACGGAAGCGACGAGTAGAGCAGACAGTCTACTCCATGGAGGAAGACAGAAGACGGCATTCTTCTATTCTTCCTTCTTGTGGTCTATTTTTCAGTTTTGATTAATAAAGAGAGGCTTTGATTGAAATCAACTATGGGGGCAATAGAGCTGTTATAAAGTCCTGGCTGGGAGCGAGTACAGCTTCAAGTTATTTGTTTGTGCAAGTCAAAGAACTACTGTCGTCTGTTTTTTTTCACTTGTCAGTGTCGCTATGTAGCATCTCCGGCACGGGATGTCAAGCCAAAAATCATCATCTATGCGGCTCGCAGGGCATTTATCCTGAAAACTCCTGAAATTACGTCGCCAAACAAAACGGCTTCATAGCAGTCTCACCGCAATGCCTGTCAACCAAAAGAGATGTTTTATAGACTTCCGGATAAAGCTTTTGGGTGCGTTATCGGTCGGGGATGTACGAACAGGTAC
>JAZDGK010000091.1:0-10044 GCA_043806955.1 Pseudomonadota bacterium
AGGGCCTGTCACGAAATAACTTGAGCATTCTGAGCGCCGATCCATCCCGTCCGGCTGCGTTGCTCGTCGGTTGCATACTCACGGTATGCGCCCTCCTCGCGCCTTGCCAGACGGGTGCCTCAGCACTCAGAATTGCACAACTTATTCCGTGACAGACCCTAAGGGTCTGTCTGTTCGCGTTCATTCGCGTAATTCGTAGTTTCAAAAAAGCCGGGGAACCTTTTGGCCTTTCGCTTGTCTATAGCAGTAGAAACGACAGGAATGATAGGAGGAACGCATATGAAAAGAAAGATTAAGTTGGTGATTATGGCCATGTTGTTAGCGGTTCTGGCCATGGCCGGGGCCACGAAAGGCTACGAACAGGAGAAAGGGGAGGGGAGTGACAAGACTCTTTCCCCCTATTTTTTTGTCAAGAGCGACGACCCGGATCTCGATGCACTCCCTCTCAAATCAACGTCGGCCGAGGTTAATGTTGCCGGGGTGATCGCCGACGTTACCGTAACCCAGGTCTATAAGAACGAGGGGAAGAAGGCCCTGGAGGCCATATATGTATTTCCGGCCTCGACGCGGGCTGCCGTTTACGGCCTGAAGATGACCATTGGAGAGCGGACGATAACCGCGAAGATCAAGAAGAGGGATGAGGCGCGGCACGACTATGAGCAGGCAAAAGCCGAAGGAAAGACCGCCTCTCTTCTGGAAGAGCACCGGCCGAATGTCTTCCAGATGAACGTGGCGAATATACTGCCGGGAGATATGATCAAAGTGGAGCTGAAATACACCGAACTCCTTGTGCCGGTGGACGGTCTCTACGAAGTGGTCTACCCGACCGTGGTCGGACCACGGTATTCAAATACGCCCGAAAGCACGGCTTCGCCCCTGGAAAAATGGGTCAAAAATCCGTATCTGCATCAGGGCGAGAAGCCTGCGTGCACCTTTGACATGACGGTGAATCTTGCCACAGGCCTTCCCATCCGGGAGATCACCTGCCCGTCTCACAAGGTGGGCATTGGATATGACGGTCCTTCCATGGCTGCGGTGAAACTCGACTCATCCGAGAAGCACGGCGGAAACCGTGATTTTATCTTGAGATACCGGCTTGCCGGTGAAAAGATAGAGTCCGGACTTCTCTTGTTCGAGGGAGAGAAGGAGAAATTTTTCCTCCTCATGACCCAGCCTCCGAAACGGGTAAGCGATGCGGAGATCCCCCCACGGGAATACATATTCATAGTCGATGTTTCCGGGTCGATGTACGGTTTCCCGCTCGACATATCCAAGAAGCTTCTGAAAGACCTCATTGGCGGCCTCCGTCCGACCGACAAATTCAACGTACTGCTTTTTTCCGGGGGCTCCACGGTCATGTCGGAAGCATCATTGCCGGCCTCTGGTGAAAACATCCGGCGGGCAATTGACGTAATCGAAAGACAGACGGGCGGAGGCGGCACGGAACTCCTGCCTGCGTTGAAACGTACGCTTTCTCTTCCGCGGGCCGAAGGATGCTCCCGCACGGTTATTATTGTTACCGACGGTTACGTCTCGGTAGAAGAAGAGGCGTTTGACCTGATCCGTGCAAGCCTTGGGAAGGCCAATATGTTTGCCTTCGGCATAGGATCGAGTGTGAACCGGTATATAATCGAGGGAATCGCCCGTGTGGGCATGGGGGAGCCTTTCATCATCACGAAACCGGAGGAGGCTCGACAGACCGCGGAAAGATTCAGGAAACTCGTTCAGAGACCGGTACTTACCGGGATTAAGGTTGATTTCGGGAAATTCGGGGCATACGAAGTCGAACCGCCGAATGTGCCGGACGTATTGGCTGAGCGGCCAGTGGTTATCTTTGGGAAATGGCGCGGGTTGCCGCAGGGCACGATAACAGTGAAAGGATTTGCCGGGGATGGGGCTTATGCGGAAACGATAGATGCCGGAAAGACCATGCCTCTGCCTGCCAATGAAGCCCTGAGATATCTCTGGGCAAGGCATCGCATCGCCACCCTTTGCGACTACAACAAGCTCCGATCGGATGACAAGAGAATTGCGGAGGTTACGAACCTCGGCTTAGCTTATAACCTCCTGACCCCATACACCTCTTTCGTTGCAGTTGATACCGAAGTGCGGTTGAAAGACGGGCAGGCCACGACGGTGAAACAGCCCCTGCCCTTGCCTGAGGGGGTCTCTGACTATGTAGTGGGATCTGCACGGTGTTGCAAACAGTCACTGCTCTCGCCGGCAGTGCCTCTCTGTGAAAAGGGCCATAAGGCGGAGCCCAAATGCAAAGACCAGTATAAAGAGGCGGAGGATGCTTCTGCCGCGGCTTCAGAAGAAGGCCCGGGTATCAGAGTGGAGAAGATTGCGATAGAAGGCGGTCTTTCTAAAAGTGCGGTTCAGAGAATGATTGAGCGCCATTCGGCGGAGATCAGGGCCTGTGTCAAAGGGACGGCAACGAATCAGAAACTCGTGATCTCGCTGACTGTAAATTCCAAGGGCAAGGTAATCAAGGTATCCTTCCCCGATGGACGCGTGGAAAAGAAAATGGAGAAATGTCTTATGAAGAAACTAAGAGAGGTAAGATTTGCTCCATTAGAAGGCGGGAATACTGCTATCGTGACAATAACAATAGCGATAACCTGAGTGAAGTCGCATAGATCGAAGCCGGTCCGAGTGGGCCGGCTTCCGTTTCTTTACTAATACTGTAACTATTCAGGTTGTCCGGTTCACAGTTCACGGTTCACGGTTGACCGATAGTGGCTTTGCGTCCTTCGCCAGTCAGTACACTTTTCGCGTCAACTCACGTGTCATTGCCATGCACCAATATCTTCAACCAGTTCAATCCCCATCGCTTTCTAACCTTGAACCGTGAACCTTGAAACTGTGAACCTGAGTAGTTACCTAATACTCTTCACAAACTAATTTTTCCGCCATGCCCATAGCTTCGAGATCGGCTTGCAGGCGCCGGATTCGTTTGACAAGACGAGGGAGCGATCTTGAGAGTCTGCAGTTTCCGTCAGGGCAGGACTTCACAAGTACCGATTCAGCGTCCTTCTCGAAGGCATACATTATATGCTCCGTCCTCAACCCGGCCAGGCAGGGTATGAGCACCGCTTCGTGAGACTCCATGCTGCTGCGGGTTGATCTCTTGAAGAGGCAATCAAAAACTATGGTACGGTCGCTCCGGCCTTGAAGCGCCCGTTCTATGTCGTGCTCTACCATTTCCTGGGGAAAGCGTCTGATTATGATGGCATGGGCAGGGCATTCAGTGGCGCAAAGCCCGCAGGCCACACAGCCGTCCTGAGGGAAAACCGCCTTGCCGTTTACCCGCGCCACCCCAAAGGGACATACGCGCTGACACGAGAGACAACTGGCGCACTTGCCTGTGATCAGTTCGGCTCCGGTCCCGCAGTTCAGGCAGCGGCGAGCTTCGCGAACGGCCGCCTCCTCACTCAGTGGCTCTTCGAACGGATCGAAGCTCTCCACCCGCATTTCCGGAGAAAGGTTTACAATCTCTGCGCGGGCTTCAGGAATAATGTGGCTGCGCGTTGACTCGAACAGTGGGCCGATGGAATTGCGCGGTTCGGCAGACACATCCGTAAGACATCCTGTTTCAAGATAGTGCATAACCGCCCGGGCGGCTCTGTGCCCGGTGGCAATGGCCTGAATCGCCGCTCCGGGTCCTGTGGCTATTTCGCCTGTAACGAATACCCCTTCAGTCGTGGTGGCGAGGGTCTTCGGGTCGAATGCCAGCCGGGGACCTGTCGTCCCAAGACCTTCCTGCGCCGCAAAGCCTATGTCATTTCGCTGGCCGATAGACAGGACAAGTGAATCGCATTCCATTACGGTCAGACAGTCTTCGCCGAATACCGGGCAAAACCTGCCCTCGGCATTGAACACAGAGAGGCATTTCTTGAACTCCATGCCTTCTACCCGGCCGTCTGCAGCGAGAATCCGTTTGGGGCCGAGAGAGCAGATGAGCTCGATTCCTTCCTCGGTTGCCTCCTCGATTTCCCATGGACTGGCCGGGACCTCGTGAGCGGCCTCGATGCATACCATTCGAATCTTGTTTATCCCTAGACGCCGTGCGCTCCGGGCCACATCGACGGCTACGTTTCCTCCTCCGATAACGACTACACTATCGCCGAGCACGGGTCTTTCGCCGCGGGCGAATTGCCTCAGCAGGGGGAGGGCAAGGTGAACTCCTTTCGTATCCAGGCCATCGAGAGGCAGGCTGTTTGCCAGTTGGAGACCGATACTCAAAAGGATGGCGCTAAACCCTTGAGAACGGAGCTCGTTGAATGTGAAGTCTTTTCCCAGTTCCCGGCTACACCGTATCTCGATCCCCAGGGCGACAATGTCGTCAATGTCTTCCTGGAGCACGCTGTCCGGTAGTCTGTACTTTGGAATAGCGTTGCGGAGCATGCCTCCGGCCCCGGCTTCCTTCTCGAAGACGGTCACGGCATAGCCGGATTTGATTATGTCCACGGCTGCAGTAAGACCGGAAGGACCTGCTCCGATTATCGCCACTTTTTCTGTCTTTGTGATGTCGGCCCTCTTTCTGGTGCGGACCCGGTAATCATGTGTCTGTTCCACAACGAATCGCTTTAAGGCCCGAGAAGAGATGGGGGCCTCTATGCTGCCCCGTCTGCACCGGCTTTCGCACGGATGGGCGCATATCCGCCCGCATGTTGAGACAAAGGGATTGGAGCCGCGGGCGATTTCAAACGCCTCTTCATACTTCCCCATGGCAAGGGCCTGAACATAACCCCGCACATCCGTGCCCGCGGGGCAGGCTGCCGCACAAGGCGGCCATAAGGATTGGCTTTGTTCACTGGTCATAACTATACCCCTGAAGTTTTCCTCACCAAAACCTGCCGGACAGTAATATTGAATCAAGGATATCGGAGGAATAACCCTCTGGTCCCGATCTCAGCGGCATTGAAGGTCGGCGGGAACAAAGAATACTATGAATTCCGTCTCTAAGAAATGTTTTTTTACGCCAAGCAGCGAGAGATGTGAAGGCTAAAGAAAACTGGCGGTGTGTTCATACGAAATTGCCGGAAGCACTGTCAAGTTGCAGAAGTAAACGCCATATCCTGTCATTCCTGCGAAAGCAAAAATCCATCTTCAATACAGGATTCCCGTTTTCACGGGAATGACAATCGTCTGTATAGAGAAACTTCGTACCGGAGAAATGTGCATAAAGGGTACCAAGGGCAAGGTGCATTCCAAGTTCGCCCAAGACATCTTTCAGGCTGAATGAACCTAACCCCAATACGGTTCACTTAAGATATAGTCATTCCCGGATGTCTCTATTGGGGATATGGTTTCTAGGCAGTTTAAACCGGATTCCACCTCTGAATCGTCGCGGGAATGACAAAATTCGTGACCCATTACCCTTAAGTGAACCGTATTGGGCCTAAGCTGTTATAACCTTTCGGGTTTCTGATATCGAGCCGATGAGATATTTGGGAATTGACGGGTGGAGAGGAACGAGAGTCGAATATAGTCGATATCTTCCTAAACTTTAGGCACTTTTTGAAGCTCCGGGATAACAAAGCGATACTGGATACCCATTTATGTGGCGCTGCACTAAACGGTTTGCACCCGTTGTCATAGGCATCATCATCACGGCGGTCTTTTCGACGGTCAAGTGTATAGGTTTCTTGCCGTTTGATCGCCTCGAACTCGATCTTTATGACCTTGCCTATAAACTGCGCGGAAAAACAGAGCCCCCCGGGGAGATTGCAATCATTGCCATCGATGAGGAGAGCCTTCGGAAATTTGGGCGGTGGCCGTGGGACAGGGCCAAAATCGTTTCTATCCTGAATTGCTTGAGGGAGCTGGGACCAAAGGTGGTCTTCCTGGATGTGTTCTTTTCCGAACCGGCCGCAGGGGATGGTGCACTGGCCGAAGCTATTGAACGATCAGGCAATATTGTTCTGCCGCTTGTATTCGAAAACCTGCGGCCCGTATCAACCTCGGATCCGGATATAAGGCTCGATGACGTCCTTTATGATTCAGCCATTCCTATGATCAGAAACATGGAGAATATGAAGATCCATCCCGCTCTCACCGGGGACTTGGTAACGCCTGTGGAAATTCTGTCCCGATCGGCAAGGGCCCTCGGCCATATCAATATGAACGCAGACGAAGACGGTACTCTGAGATCAGAGATCATGGCCATCGAGTATGGCGGTGAATTCTTCCCTTCGGCCGACCTGCAAGTAGCAAGGCTTTATCTTGATCTGCCCATGGAAGCGGTTTCCCTAATGGCGGGTGAGGGGCTCCAGCTTCATAACCTGTATATTCCCACCAACCTGCAAAACCGCATGTTGATCCACTATTACGGTCCGCACAAGACTTTCCCGTATTTTTCGGTAATGGATGTCCTGGAGAGAAGAGTTGACCCATCCCGTATAAGAGACAAGATTATCCTGGTTGGGGCAACGGCAATAGGCATATACGATCTTAGAGTCACACCCGCCTCGTCCGGAATGCCGGGCGTGGAAAAGCATGCAAACGTAATCGCCTCGATTCTGCAAAGGATGTTCGTCCAAAAGGTAGATAACATAACCAATGTACTACTCGTTTTCCTGTCGGGCATAGTGTTTTCGTGCCTTATGATTCGGGCGAAAGCCCTCTCCGGGGCACTGGCGGGATTCGTATTCGTCTCGTCGATTATCTCTTCCGGTTACTTCGTCTTCTATAAGTACGGGCTGTGGGTGGATATGAGCTATTCAAGCATAAATATCCTTTTCGTGTACCTTGCGGTTACGGCCTTCCGATATACCACTGAGGAATACTATGCGAAGAAGGTACGGGCGATGTTTTCGAGTTATGTGACGGAAAGGGTCGTGAACGAGTTGATAAAGAATCCAGACTTGGCCAAGCTGGGAGGCGAAAGACGGGAAATCACCGTCCTTTTCTCAGATATTCGCGGGTTTACCACTTTCTCTGAACAGCACACGCCGGAGGAAGTCGTAGCGCAACTAAACGAGTACCTTGCCGCCATGAGCGACGTCATTTTTGAATGGGAAGGGACCCTCGACAAATACATCGGGGATGCGATCGTTGCCTTCTGGGGGGCGCCGGTACCCCAGGAAGATCATGCGGAACGCGCAATACGGTGCGCACTTGAAATGGGACAGAGACTCGGTGAGTTACAGAAAAGATGGCGATCCGAAGGCAAAACCCCCTTTGTTTCCGGTACCGGGATAAACACCGGAGAGGTCCTGGTAGGGAATATAGGTTCAGAGGGAAAGAAGATGGACTATACCGTCATTGGAGATCAGGTCAACCTCGGGGCCAGGGTTGAGTCACTGACAAAAAGGTATCACGCCTCCATCCTCATTACTGAGTACACCCTTGACAGGGTGAGAGATCTGCTGGAACGGGGAGGATTCCGCGGCATTTCAGTAAGGGGCGTAGAAAAAGTGGTCGTTAAAGGCAGGGAAGATCCTGTTACGCTCTATGAAGTCGGCACGGTGGAAGACAAAGAATGGGAGATTATCGAGTGTGAGGAGACGACAGTTCGCCGCCTCTCTGAGAAGTAGGGGATGAACCGATCTATTTAGCTACTCCGGCGCCCGTTCCTGCAAACTCCCGGCTTGCCTGGTTTATTTGCCCGGAAGCAGCGCCGTGGAACTCGAAAGAGCCGGAATAGGACCCTATGCCGGGCGGTGCATTTCCATTCTCAACCGTGGCGATCCACTTACTGCCGGTGGTATCCCAAGCCTTGAAAATAAAATCAGCGGTCACCCCCGCTCCGTTGTCAAGGTTGACTACCGTCCCGTTCGGATTACCCGAATAGCTCCCGCTGATATCACCGGTTGCCCATATCCCCGGTTTTACTAGATTCTCCCGGGCAAAGAATATTACGTTATTCATGCCGTAAACTCCGCTCTGCATGTCCACCATGCCACTGGCAGAGGAACCGGCAAGTCTCGTCCGGCCCACTTCCACGGACGGCATGCCAAGGGCCGCAACTGTTGCCCTGCCTTCGGCCATCTGCGCCATTTGCAGGAATCTATCGGTCTCGATCCATGCACCAAGGTCGTAACTTATCCAGCCATTCGTCCGGGCATCAAAGGTACCCTGTACGTCGCCGATACTCACCCATGTAGTGCCATCATTCAATGCGGCCCCGAATCCGGCAACCGACCCGCTCAGTTTTTCTCCTGACCATAGACCCCCGGCAATAAGCATGCCGGCATGGTATTCATTATCGGCTCCGGTCATACTTGCTTCAGTATACCAATTACTTGAGGTTAGACCGTTGTATGTGCCTGAAGCAATACTGCTCCAGACCCCCCAGCCTTGCCTGTTTATGCCGAGACCGATCGCATTGACCGAATTGCAGGTAATGCTTCCACCGGCATCGAAATGCCCTACACCAGATCCATTGCCGTAATTGCTTTGGATCAATGAGCTTAGGAGACCCTGAGCCGTTGTCCCAATGCCGGGGTCCATCATTTGTGAGTGAACTCTTCCGGCAATATCAAACATCCCGATGCTTTCATATCCCGAGCCGGTCATCCTGCCTCGCAAAAAACCCGCTTGGCCTGCCGGGTCTATATAGAGGGCGGACCACATGCCATCGATGGCTCCATTGATATCCGTGCCGCCTGCGAACCCCTTGTAGGCTCCTCCGTCATACGTCGTATCCGTACCACTCAAGAAATTGCGCGAGAATACTTCCTGGTGCCATATGTGAGGATTGCCGTTAGGAAGCGCATAGGTTCCCAGTGCTGCCACACCGACCGGGTTCAGCTCCGTAGCCGTCCACAATGAGCCAGTCCCGCCCATCAATCCTGTCATCCCCCCGCTCTCGGAAACCAGGGCATTCACAAACGCGAGACGTCTCGGTGTGGCGGTTCCTCTATCCGTGGCCGTCCAGTTCCCGGAGACATCACAACTGCCGGTAATCGTGCCCGTACCCGCACCCATCGCCTCGGGCGACATGAATCTCATTTGCGAGTTGCCGGACAAGATTTCTGTGCCGGCAATGGATCCGATCCAGTACTCGTTCTTGTTATCCATACTTCCCCCGCCGATCAAGGACCAGGGCGAAGGTGGCAGGGGCGGTCCGGAAGCGCTGATCTGCGTTGTCCAGGCTGCGATATCTGTATTCAGGATATGAGCGCTGGCGCCTGTTACGCAACTGGGGGCAGACAACAGGTCTCCCGCAATCTTCCCGGTAAATGCAGAGCACTCCAGAGGGAGTGAGAAAGAACCTATGGTCACATTGCCGGCAGGGTCCTTTGCCTCAACCCCTAATTCGTAATTGCCACTCGTAAGACGTGGCTGGACGCAAGTCGCGCCCGTGGGCAACCATGCACCCCAGACCCCTCCAATTCTCAAGTGATGACGGTAATTGACCGGTTCATTGCTTGAAAGCACAAATGCCACATCGGCGGCGTTCGTCCCGGAAACAGGTGAGACCGAAGAGACCGCTATGTTCAGCCGTGGTGGCGTTGAATCCGCCTGGGTGTACTCTCCGGGACAGGTCTCGCTGGGAGGCAAAGGCCTTGGATTCATGTCCGGTCGCAGCGGGTTGGACGTATCTACAGGTCTTGGCCTTTCACTAAATAGCCCGGTCGTTTCTCTCAAACCGGTTCCTGGTATGATCAGGGGAGTCTCAGGTTGACCGACAGTCCCTGAACCCTCTTTCGGGGTGTTTTCTGCACTCTTGCGTCCCCTCGCTGTCCCGGAATCGGCCTCATCAGCAGTCTCCGTCTTCTTTTCGGGAGGCTGCTCGGACCTTTTCGCCTCTTCTGCGGTTCCACCGCCATCTTCGGTTTTTTCGTCTGGTTCAAGGGATTTTACCAGGACCGCCAGATCAGATTCCGAAGTCTTTCTGGGGGGTGTAGGGGGCTGGTTTGCCCCGCCAATAAAGGTGACAGTCCCGCCGCTAACAGGCACGACCTTGTCCGGGACCTGGGGATTGTAGGCATAGCCACTCCCCTCGAGAAACAGGACCCCGGTAAGCGCACTCCGATGGAATACGAGCATGTTCGAGCCTCTGATGCCGGCAACGGCATTGGGCGTGTGCACTTC
>JAZDGK010000092.1:0-3107 GCA_043806955.1 Pseudomonadota bacterium
TTGATTGAAGGTCGGAGAATTTCAATTCGGTCGGAGACGGTGTGACATGGCAGACGTTGTTCTAAGAAGGCTTTTTGTTCCCGCAGTTCTCATTCTCGTCCTTTTGCCGCTAATGTCAGTTCAGGCAGTTTCTGAGAAGAAATTTGCCCGGATTAACGCACAGGCATCTGATATTGCAGAAGATCAAGGTACCGGCCTTGTGGAAGAGAACGCGCTCCCCGACTGGCTGGACGAACTCTTGACTCGTATACCCGAAGGAGACAAGTCTGAAGTCCTCCAGTCTGATGAGCAAGAGTCACCGCAACCTCTAGCGATCGATCAGGAAGCAAAGACCGAATCTTTAGAGCAAGAACTGGAAAAAAGTGTCGCGCCGACGCGAGCTGAGTCAACCGAGCCCCAGGATCCTTTTTTCCCGAAGCCTACAAACATAACTCCGCTCTATACATCGCCAAAACTGGATGGCGAAGGGATCTGGACGGATGAGGACACTCCTCGCGGCGCGGATGGGCGCCCGTTGATTTACAGGACCGTTTACAGGCCGAGTGAAGAGTATCCGACAGCGGTTGCATACATGGCTGTTTTTGATATGAAACGCATGAGGTCGCGTCTTTTCATAGGGCAGACAGAACCGGGTGTCTATCAGATATCGCATGTGCCTCGGGAAGAGAATCAATCCAAGATAGTGGCCATAACTAACGCCATGTGGATGCAGCAACATGCGCGGGGGGCTGGCGCGATTTTCCGCGGTCAGGTGATCTACCCGATGGTACCGGAAATGGCCACCATGGTTGTATACCGCGACGACTCCGTGGATGTCATTGAATGGACGAATGATATTCCGTTGTCCCTGGTCAAGGATGCCCGCCAGTTACGCCATCTGATTGTCAAAGACGGCAAGGTGGTAGAAGAGGTGGCCAAGCACGGCAAGGTAGCAGATTCAGAAATAGGACTGGGCGGCTTCTTGATCGACTCCGGAGGCAAGAGCACAATGGGGAACAGGGCCTGGTTCCTTGCCAACCGCACTGCATTCGGTATCCGCGAAGACGGGAACCTGGTTTTCGCGATGGGTCATCATATCGGTACCAAAGACCTGGCAAAGGCCCTTGTTTTGGCGGGCTGCAAGCGCGCGATCCACGGCGATGCCAACATCCACAATATTGTCTGCAATTTTTACTTCAGAGACGAATACGACAAGATCGTAAAGCGTGACAGGCTCTCGCCCGAACAACTACAGTACACCATGAAGAGATACGACCAGGGCTACGCCAAAGATTTCTTTGCTTTTTATGAGAAGTAAAGGACACCCCGCTCCCACGGCAGGGAGCATACCACCCGGCCTATTGTTCCATTTTCGCGTGGTCGCGGCCTGTTCCCTTACCGCCAAGCGCAATTCTGTAACATTTGCCAAATTTTTTGTCCGATTTGCAGGGCCACATCCCGTCATTCCGGCGGAAGCCGGAATCCAGGAAAACTAATTCCTGGACCCCGGCCTTCGTCGGGGTGACGGAGAGGCATTTGTTCCTGTAGGCCGTTTAGGCTTTCCCGTGGTCAAACGGAAATTAATCTTGGCAACTACTATAAGCACATGGAACTATGACTCCCGTGAAACTGATTCCCACCTGATCATTATTCGGTTTGCCTACTTCTGCGAATGCCCATTCGTGCAAACTCATTTTCGACCTACCTTTTGTGACTGCCACGTCTGGGTTTCCCCGGCTTGTGTTGGGCAGCCGGGGTTGCAAAATGGCCTGGAAATGAAAATACTGAAAATTGGTAGGCTAGAGACGCGGGACGCCGAAAAAGAGACCCGCGATGAAACAGGTTTGCACTCGCGTCTGAATGAGGGAACTGCCTAAGGATCGCCCCGGCGAATCGGCAATGAGGTTTGCCGTTACAGAAGATACTTGCACATCAATTCAGAACCGGCATGGAGGCAGAACTGATGAATCAGCCCGGAATCGCTGCTGTCTTGAGTTTTTTCATTCCTGGTGTCGGGCAAATCTACAATGGAGATTTCTTGCGAGCTATTTTCTGGCTCGTTGTCACGCCGGGGCTCTGGATAGCAACAGGGGGGATGCTTGGTTGGGTTTGCCATCTTATAGCAGCCTATACCGCGTACAATCGCGGGCGTAAATACATGATGGGGCAACTCCCTTAGCCGTGGTGGCGAGGCACTCCCCAAGGCCCTTCGTGGACATCGCCAGGAAGTTTCCATATAGTATGAGCAGTGTAGTGAAAAAGGAATCGAGCAGGAGCTTGAATTGACAGGCGGACGGCCACGAATAATCATTTTTTCAGGAAAAGGCGGCGTCGGCAAGACTACCGTAGCCTCGGCCACGGGACTAAAATGTGCTGAAAAAGGGCTCAAAACCATCGTCATATCCATTGATATTGCCCATAGTCTCTCGGATTCATTTCAAGTGGGGACCAATCTGCACGATCACAACAGAGGAAAACCTCGTCATGTAACGGACAATCTCTGGATTCAGGAGGTAGATATCCAGGAGGAGTTGGATCGGCACTGGGGGGAAGTCTCCCAGTATCTGGCCGCGCTCTTTGGCTCCAGCGGCATGACGCCGGTTTTTGCGCAAGAGCTGGCTATAATTCCAGGCATGGAGGACGTGATCAGCCTTCTGTATATCAACCAGTACTACCGGGAGAAGGCTTACGACGTCATTGTGATCGACTGCGCTCCAACCGGCGAATCTCTACGATTTCTGGGCATGCCCACCACCCTGGAATGGTACATGAGAAAAGTTTTTCGGTTGGAACGAAGTCTGCTGAAAATGGCTCGCCCAATCGCAAAGAAACTGACCGATGTCCCGCTTCCTGAAGACAGCTACTTTGATGCAGTGAAAGATTTGTTTTTGAAATTGGACGGCGTGGACAAGGCCCTTTTGGACCGCGAGGTCACTTCAATACGACTGGTGACAAATGCGGAACGCATGGTGATCCGAGAGACTCAACGTGCATTCATGTACTTCTGCCTGTACGGCCTGGTGGTTGACGCCATTGTGGTAAACAGGCTCTTTCCTCAGTCGTTGCAAGACGATTACTTCAAGGAGTGGATGTCAACTCAGCAGAAGAGTATGGGGCAGATTCACGCC
>JAZDGK010000093.1:0-9907 GCA_043806955.1 Pseudomonadota bacterium
TATCCCCCAATTTTCGTTGCATAGCAACACTATGCGCCTCAAATTCGTGAATATTTGGTCTCGTTCCTCCACTTCCTCGTGACGATCCCCTAAGTCCGACAGACTCCTAGCTTTCTTTTACGGCTCCCAGCAGTATTTGTTCGACAATCTCGGCTGCAGCTCGAACGAATGCCGGGCAAACGGAAGCGATAAGCTTGTTTTCCTTTGCAAAGCTTCTCCCCTCCGGTGTACTCAGGTCACAGCCGAGGAGTTCTCTGCATGAGATTGACCCATTACGGGCAATAAACCTTGTTACAAATTCCTGGACAAGGTCGTAAGTTTTTTCTTCAGCCCCTTTATCTTCAATATTCGTTCTGCCGTATTTCAGTCCGATGACCATGAGAGCCCCGGTTACCGCACCGCAGGTCTGCCCCATCCGGCCTATTCCTCCGCCAAAAGCCCCGGAGATTCTGAGAGCCGCCTGATGATCCAGCCCAAACTCCGCACCATACGCGGACAGCAGCGCCTGCGCGCAATTGAAACCCTCTAGAAATGTGGCCAACGCTCTCTCGACCCTCATGTGAGACTAGATATAACACTTCGGCACAAAGTTGCAACAGGCAAAGTGAGTGCGGAGTGCGGAGTACTGAGTACTGAGTGATAAGGCTGAGGCGGGAGGTGGGCGCGTGGTGCTGAGTGACATTAATACAATGAATCATGGGCAATCGCCTGAAAGCCGAGAAGGATACTAGGAGGCTGTCCGACAACTGACGATCTACTATGGAAGTGGGGGGAACGGCCCAAATATCCCCGAAGTTTCGTTACATAGCAACACTATGCGCCTCAAATTCGTGAATATTTGGTCTCGTTCCTCCACTTCCTCGCTACGATCCCAGTTGTCGGACAGCCTCCTGGGTGGAAAACGACATAATTGGAATCCAGAACACGGTAAACAGATGACGGTTGAATTGAGCCGGTGTCATACGTAGCACAGCCGCCCCCGGCTGTGAAATCACGCCCCGGACACAGCCGAGGGCGGCTGTGCCACAAGCATAGTTCGCCGGAGCGGACTTGATTCAACAGCATTGACGGTGTACTCAGTACTCAGCACCATACTGAAGGGATTGGAATGAAAGCTTTCTTTCCGGACGCAGGCAGATTTGTCAGCATTCTCGAGACCATGCTCTCTACGCTCAATATTGAGGAGATCCTCACCACTGTGGTTAAGGATGTAAGCGAGATCCTTGGCGTCGAGAAATGCACCCTTTATCTCCTGGACAGGGAGAACAATGAACTCTATTCGAAGGTCCTGGAGGGGAGCGGCCTGGGAGAGATAAGCGTGCCGATTTCCAAAAGCAGTCTGGCCGGTTATGCTGCGACGGCAGGCAAGACTATAAAGATAAAGGATGCCTATGATACACAGGAATTGCAGGCTGTTGACAAAGAACTCGTTTTCGATGACAGGTGGGACAGGCAGAGCGGCATTCGGACGAGAAGCGTCCTCACCGTGCCGGTGAGGGCCAAGGGCGAGATAATCGCAGTCTTCCAGGCCATAAACAAGACAGGCGGGTTTTCCGCTTCAGACCGCAGGACTATGGAACAACTTACGTTCCTGTTGGGCATTGCCGTGAGCAACTGTCTTGCATACCGGGCGATAGAGGAAGAAAAGAGATTCAGAGAGTACATCATAGACGATATTGAGGAAGGGATCTGCATTCTCGACACAAAAAAACGGATAATCTCCGGAAACAGCTTCCTCGAGGTAATGAGCGGCATGAGATACTCCAGGGAATCAATGACCGGCAGGTACTTTTTCGATATCTTCCCGGGCTTGAAAGACACTGAGATCGGGGAAAAGATCGACGAGGTGCTCGCCTGTGGTTTCAAGAAGATAGCTCTTTCCGAAATCCTGGAGACCAAAATAATTCCGTACCTGGGTGAGTCGGGCAGCCTAAGCCGGGTCATACTGATCTTTACGAGAATCTGAAGTGACGATGAGAAAACCTTCCGGCAAAAGCTTTGAAGAACTGGTTATAGAGCGGGGTCTCCTGACAAGAGACCGACTGCAGGAACTGGTCTTGAAGAGCTCAAGAGAGAAGAAGAGCATCGAGCAGGTCCTGATGGAGGCGGGGTGTGCGGAAGAGAAGATATGTGCAATCCGGGCAGAACACTTAGGATACGAGTTCGTCGATTTGTCAAACTATCCCCGGCCGCCGGCAGCGTTGCTGAAGTTCCTGAAACCTGCGTATGCCAAACACTACAGGATTTTACCCCTGGCCTATGAGAATGAGGTCCTGACTGCCGCCATGGTCGAGGCAAGAGACCTGATGGCTCTGGATGAAATGGTGCGGCTCTTCAAGGGCGCTCGTCTTGCCATAAGGGACGTCAAGGTAGTAATGACTACTCTCGGGCATCTGATCAACGCCATCAACAGATTCTACTCATCTTCAAAGAAGGATGTCGGACTGGGTACAATCATGGACCAGGTCGCCGAACGGTATAAATCACAGGTGGAACTGGCTGAAGTCCCAAGAGAGGATGCGAACGAAAACAGCGCGCCGATGGTGATGCTCACGAACAATATCATAGAAGAGGCTTTCAGAAAAAGGGCAAGCGACATCCATATTGAACCTGCTCAGGATCATCTGCGAATACGATATAGAATAGACGGGGTCTTGAAAGAGGTGATGAGGGTGCCGAAATATGCCCAAGACTCACTGATTACCAGAGTCAAGATCATGTCCGATATGAGGATAGACGAAAAGAGACAGCCTCAGGACGGAAGGATAGACTTCACGAGATACAATCCTGCCGTGGAGATAGACCTTCGCGCCTCCACCGTGCCGACTCCCTTCGGGGAAGACATAGTCATGCGGATACTGGACAAAAAGAGTTCCGTTCTCTTTCTGGAAAAACTCGGCTTTTCAGAGGAGCAAATGGCTCTTTATAGAGAGGCGATAAGCTATCCGTATGGAATGCTCCTTAATGTAGGCCCCACGGGAAGTGGAAAAACCACGGCCCTTTATGCGGCTCTGAAATCCGTTGATACCCCCGAAGTGAAAATTGTCACCGCAGAAGACCCGGCGGAGTATATGCTTGGAGGCCATATCATCCAGAGCAGTATGAATACGGCCGCGGGTTATAGCTTTGCCAAAGCGATGAAGGCATTCATGAGGCATGATCCCGATATAATCCTGATCGGCGAGATAAGAGATCTCGAAACGGCGCGTACTGCCGTCGAAGCATCACTTACAGGGCATCTTGTTTTTTCCACACTTCACACCAACGATGCGGTGGGGACCGTCACAAGGCTTACGGAGATGGGGATAGAACCCTATCTCGTGGCGGATTCTCTTCTTCTCGTGTGTGCGCAGCGGCTGACAAGAAGAATATGCGCCAAGTGCAAGGAATCCTATGTAATAACAGATGAAGAAGTGGAACTGACCAAGGGGGATATCAAGCCCGGAACCGTGCTGTATCGAGGCAAGGGATGCGATGCTTGTGACGGCGCGGGATGCAGAGGGCGCGTTGGGATCTATGAGGTCCTGGGCATGAATAAGCGTCTGAGAAGTCTTCTGATAAAGGGGGCCTCTACCGAAGAGATCAAAGAGACCGCTGTCGAAACAGGCATGAAGACTCTGAGGCAGGACGCCGTTGCAAAAGCGCTGGCCGGAACCATAAATCTGGAAGAGGTGATCGGCAATACCGTGGCGGAGTAATTACGTTCAAAATATCCAATGTCCATTTCTCAATATCCAATTTCCAAGTATTTTACATCCTTGGGTATTGGTCCTTGGGAATTCAATATTGGACATTCTTCAGATCGACATCTTTTGTCGATTTTGGCCCGCGCGGGCCTAATTACGAAGGCTCTTTTCATAGTCGGAAACGCGTTTGAATTCGTTTTCCAGATCGACAAGAACGACTCTTGCCTGTTCGAGGTTGTTTTCTTTCCCCAGTAATTCGATAGAATAAGCGTGGCCGGCGAGCCGGTCGGCCGAGAGGGTACGGGCTGCTCCTTTTATGCTGTGAGCCTCGCGTCTCACCGTTTCTGCGTTTGATGACTCTATGGCCTGCAGAATGGCCTGGATTTGTTCGGAGGTCTTTCCTATGAAATCGCCGAGCAGCTCGAGGAAGAACTTTTTATCGTTGCCGAATCTTTCCATCGCCGCACTTGTATCGATCGGCGCTGTCTCAACAGCTTCAGGCATGCCGGCGGGCTTGTCCGGAGAAAGGACGGGAGGGGCGCTGATTGTCGAGTTCTTCTCAAGCGCCCATTTGTTCAGGAGCGCACGGAGCCCTTCTTCCGTTATGGGCTTTGAGATGTAATCATCCATGCCGGCTTCGATGCACCGTTGCCGGTCTTCAGCCAGCGCCTGGGCGGTCATGGCGATGATCGTCCGATGACCTCCCCGCGTCTGCTCCAGCGAGCGTATCGCTCCCACTGCTTCAAGACCGTCCATTACGGGCATTTGTATATCCATGAAGATTAAATCATATTCGGATTGAAAGACGGCTTCAACAGCTTTGGCGCCGTTATCAACTATTTCGGTTTCACAGCCTGCCTTTTTCAGCATGGCGGAAGCCACTTTTTGATTGACCGGGTTATCCTCGGCAATAAGAATCCGGATTTGGCCGGTTTTTTTTTGAGGCGAAGGGGCTGATTGCGGAACGATGGACCGGCCGGAAGCATGTCTCTCAAACAGCGCCGTGAACCAGAAACAGCTTCCCTGACCCAACGTGCTTTCCACTCCGATAGTTCCGCCCATCATCGTTACGAGTTCTTTGCAGATAGCGAGTCCCAGGCCGGTGCCGCCATACTGCCGTTTGATTGAGCCGTCAACTTGAACGAACTTTTCAAAGATATGAGCCTGTTTCTCCGGAGGGATACCATCGCCGGTATCAGTCACATAAAACTTGAGAAAGGCATCATCATTACGGCCCCGAACGTTCTCAACACGGATGGAAACTCTACCGGTCGACGTGAATTTGATGCTGTTTCCGACCAGATTGAGCAGGATCTGCCTGAGTCGAGAAGAATCTCCGACGAGTGAGGAAGGTGTGGACGGATCAATAGCGCAGGTCAACTCCAGACTCTTGCCCGCGGCTGATGGAGCCAGTCCGGAGCAAACCTCATCCAGGACTCGGCTGAGGTCGAAGGGGACGCTTTCCAGAGTCAGGTCGCCGGTCTCGATACGTGAGATTTCCAAAACGTCATTCAGCAGGGCCATAAGCGACTCGGCACTGTTACGCATGGTCTCTACACATTCCTCTTGCTCCTTTGTCAACTGGGTGCCAAGGAGCAGTTGTGTCATACCTATGACACCATTCATGGGAGTCCGGATCTCATGGCTCATGTTGGCGAGAAACTCGCTTTTTATACGATTGGCATCGTCCGCGGCCTGTTTGGACTCTTCCAGGTCCCTTATGAGCTTCCTGGTTTCGCGCATATCTTCGGCAAGCAGAACATGACCGGGCAGAGAAGAATCCTGATCAAAAAGAGGTGAAACGCCGAGCTTGACCGGGATCGGCTCGCCGGATTTCGCCAGGAAATTGCAGTCGCGGCCTTGCATTCTGATACCGCTTTGGCCCGACCGCGCTTTCTCGAACTCCGAGATGATGCTTTCTTCAAGGATCATGGATAAGGGCTGACCGGCCAGTTCTTCCTTTTCATAGCCGAGAAGTTCAGATGCAGCAGGATTCAAAGATGTCATATTGAAACCGGCGTCTGCTACGACCAACGAATGGAGCATGCCGTTGAATATGCCGTCCAGGTAGTTTTTGGAGACCGTCGTCTTGCGGAGGTCATACGTCAATCGGGTCAGTTGTATATGCCTGTGCTCAAGCTCGTCGAAAAGACTTGAACTCTGAATGATATTGGCCGCCTGGATCGCGTACAGATCGAGCAGCTTGGGGTCCTGGCTGATTGTTGTGGCCTTCTGGGCGAAAAGGATGCCGGATACGTCGTTTCCAAAGACAAGAGGAGTGATGGCCACGTCATCACGGACCAGCGTGACTCTTTTCTGAATGGCCTCAATGGCCGTTTCCCAGTACGGGAGTTCCGGGATTGAAGCGGCGGTGAAATCCTTAAAGAGCCCGGCTCCGGACCAGGCAGTCAGTTTTGTCCCATCGATCAGGGCCACTAATCCGTCCGAAGAGCTTATCAGTCGCAGATAATGGCTAAGAATACCTTCAAGAAGACTGTCCATTATTAAAGGCGGGACCTGATTCATCGTATTTACTGATTCGAGTATGTGCAGCAACCCTTTCAGGTTTTCTACGAGCGCTTCTTCTCGTTGCCTTTGATTCCAGGCGCTTACCAGGTGACATACGGTCTGTTTCAATTCTCCGGTGGAAAACGGTTTATTGAAATAGAGCCAGTCGTTCTGGCTGGCGAAAAGACTGCCGATCTGTTCGGGAGAACGGTCGGTGTAGGCAGTGACCACGGCGCAGAGTATCTGTTTGTCTATCTCCAGTATTCGCTTTATTGTCTCTACGCCGTCGATGCCGCCCGGCATGAACATGTCAAAAAAACCCGCCGCAATCCGGCGGCCGCACTCAGACTCCCTGCGGACGATTTCAACGGCTTCTTCGCCGTTTGATGCCGTAAGGAGATTGTAACAGCTCTCTTTTTGTACGAGCTCGTCCTTGGGTGATTCGCCTTCCCTCTTCCTCAACCGCCTGCGGGAGAGCATATCACGCATTTCCGAGGCCGAACCGTCCTCGACATTTAGCGCGTTTCGATAGGCCTCAAGTATCCCTTCTTCATCATCAACACAGAGAACCGAAGAATTCCAAGGCACTTCTATCATTTAAGATCACCGCAAGGAAACGTTCACCGTTCGCCGTTGACCGTTCACCGACAACATAGTTTGTCTAGTTTGTTTGGTTTTTCCTGTGCAACCCGCAACGCGTAACCCGCGTCACTCTTTCCCAATCCGCAATCCGAAATCGAAAGGCCCGCAACTCGCAACCCGTAACCGTTCACGTCGAAAGGACATACTGATTGCGACCGCGAGACTTTGCCGTGTAAAGCGCATCATCCGCCTTCTTCAAGAGAAGATGAAGAGGTTCGCCGGAAAAATCCGAAATGACGCTTATACCAATGCTTATGGTCACTTTCAGTTCTTTCCCCTCAAAAGAGAAGACGTGTTTCTCTACAGCCGACCGGATACGTTCCGCTATTGTCGTTGCACCCCTTCCCTCGGGATCCGTCTGCTTCGCGATGAAAACGAATTCCTCTCCGCCATAGCGTCCGACGAGATCGTAAGGCCTCTTATTCTTGAGAAGCAGATTGCCGATCTCCGTCAGGACATAATCTCCTGCCGCATGACCGTAAGTATCGTTAACCCGCTTGAAGTAGTCAATGTCGAGCATCAGACATGCTAACGAGAAGCCATACCGCCGGCTTCTGGAGATCTCCTCACCTAATCGGATGTCCAGGCTCCGTCGATTGGGAATGCCTGTCAGGGCATCGATATAGCTGAGTTCTTCGAACTGCGTACGCAATTTTTCCGTCTCCGTCAGTTTTCCCAGAATACTTACAAGTTCCTGATTTTTGTTATCCAGCTCGAGATTGCGGTACTCCAGTTCGTTATACAATGTAGAATGCCGGATGATGTTTACTGCCTGCAAGGAGTAGATATCGAACAGTTTTGGATCCTGGGTCACGGGGCGGTTTTTCTGCACGAGCAAAGCTCCGAGCATAAACTCGCCGACCACCAGGGCGGTAGCGGCAGTATTGCCGGATATTACAGTAGTTCTCTTTTGCATAGCCTCTTCGGCCATAGACCAGAACGAATCGCCTTTACGGGAAATACCGGCCGTTTCAAAGTATCCACGGGCCAGATGAAGAGGCTCTCTATCGCTGTCTTTGATATAGAGGAATCCGTCTGTTCCCCCGGCCAGCTTCAAGAAATGATCCAGAATGCCTTCGAGCAGGACATCGAGCATCAGCGACGACGTCTGATTGATATCGTTGACCGACTGAAGGATGGAAAGGAGCCCGTTCTGCATCATTTCCAGATTGCTGACAAGAAGCTGTTCCCGGCGCCTTTGATTCCACGCCGTCACCATATGATAGGCGGTCTGTCGTACCTCGCCGGCGGAAAAAGGCTTGTTGAAATAGAGCCAATCGTCCTGCCTCGCGAAAATGGTTCCAATCTGATCCGGTGACCGGTCCGTATATGCAGTGACCACTGCGCAGAGCATTTGCCTGTCAATCTCGATGATTCTCCTTATGGTCTCCCCTCCGTCGATTCCTCCGGGCATGGCCATATCAAAGAATCCGGCGGCTATGCGACGGCCTTCAGCCAGCTCCTTGCGAACTATTTCCACGGCCTCTTCACCGCTTGATGCCGTAAAAAGCTCATAGGAGATCCTCTTTCTCTCACGCGCGCATTCCGATTGTCCTCCCTTCCTCCTTTCCCTTCTTTGGGACAGGAGACCCTGCACGGCGCCTGAAGACTCTTCCCGGGGCTTAAGAGTATTCCTGTAAGCGTCGATTATCCCCGGTTCATCGTCTACACAGAGAATGGAGGAATTCCAGGGCAGATCCATCATATTGAAGCCGTTCACCGTTGACTGTTGACCGTTCACCGTTCACCGATTTGGTTCATAGTTTATGGTTTTCTGCTATCAGCGACCCAGTTTTCTTTGCAAGGGCCTACAAGAGAACGCAACGGTTGCGGCCGCCTTGTTTTGCCGCGTATAAAGCCTCATCGGCTTTCTGCAGTATCGATATGATTGTATCGTTACTCGATGGTTTTACAGCGGCAATTCCCATACTCACCGTCACCTTTATCGGCCGGCCTTCAAAGACGAATTCATGATGCTCTATGGCCGCGCGCACCCGGTCGGCTACGGTGAATGTGTCCGCCTGATCGATCTGCTTGAAGAGCATGGCGAACTCTTCGCCCCCGTAACGTCCGACGACATCGTAGGCCCGTTTGCGGTTCCTTAACAGTTCCCCCAGTTCTTTCAATACCTGGTCGCCCGCTGCATGGCCGTATGTGTCATTAATGGATTTGAAATGGTCTATGTCCATCATCAGGCAGGCCATGGAGAAGCCGTGACGTTTGGACCTTGAGAGCTCTTCATTAATCCGGATCTCCAGATAGCGGCGGTTTGGAATTCCGGTTAAGGCATCTATGTAACTGAGTTTTTCGAATTGGGTTCTCAGTTTTTCCGACTGAGTCAATCTGCCGAGAAGGTCCAGAAGTTCCTGGTTTTTTTTATTCAGCTCAAGGTTCCGCCGGTCCAGCTCTTCATAGAGTTTGGAATGCTGAATGAGATTAACTGCCTGGACGGCGTACATATCGAGCAGCTTTGGATCCTGAACAATTTCCTTTTCTTTCTGAACGAAAAGCACTCCAAGGAGTTCCTCCCCGATTATCAATGGGGTTGCCGCAACATTGCCGCGAACCGAAGAGACCCTGTTATTCATGACCTCTTCGACCATAGGCCACTTCTCTTTTATGGCGGAAGTGGAATCGTCGCTCCTGTCTTCAAAGATACCCGAGCCCAGCCGCACGAATTCAGGGTTGTCGGTGCGAAGGACAACAAACCCATCCTTGGCATCGAGAAGCCTCAAAAAGTGTTTGAGGATACCTTCGAGCAGGCTGTCCAGCACCAGCGGCGGGATACGGTTGACGTCACTCACTGATTCCAGAATACACATCAGCCCGCTTTGCATCATCTCCAGGTTGCTTACCAGGAGTTCTTCACGGCGCCTCTGGTTCCATGCCGTCATGAGATGATAGGCTGTCTGGCGGACCTCCCCGGTCGAAAACGGTTTGTTAAAATAGAGCCAGTCGTCCTGCCTTCTGAATGCCATGCCTATCTGTTCCGGGGAACGATCGGTGTACGCCGTGACAACAGCACAGAGTATCTGACTGTCCAGCTTAAGAATCTCTCTGATGGTTTCAGC
>JAZDGK010000094.1:0-14167 GCA_043806955.1 Pseudomonadota bacterium
CGATTCCATCCTATCAGGTCTATAAAGGCACGGTTTTTGACCTTGTGGATCAGGCGGTCGATTTCGTGATGTCCAAGATCAACCGTTTTGTGGGCACACGCGAGCACGGGCCTGAGGCCCCCGTGGAATACGAATTTCCAATGCAGGCGGTTTCGGAAGCCATTGTCAATGCCGTTTGTTATTTACCCCGTTATAGTCGCGGTGTAGAGAAGAATATTTGCGCGGGGGCGTCATCGGGGACGTCCATAAGATTATAAATTACTCCTCCTTTCCAACCGAAATCCATTCACCTTCGCTATCTACCTGCTACCAACTTATTATTGGGGTCGCGGTAGGAACGGCCCTTACGAGCCGTCCCCTGCACAGATCCAGACGGCACAAGAATAACGTCTGTGCAGAAATTGTCTGACTAGACGCCAAGCAAGCTCTGCACGAACGTTATGTTGCGACCAAACAAACTAAACAGACTAAGCAAACCAAATAAACTGAATATAGGAACCATTCATCAGCGGATGGTCAACGGTGAACGTCTTGAATCTGAATGCTGACTGCTGATAGCTTCACTTATCCACCCACGTTGTGAACTCCTGCAATGTAACCCGCGCGCTTCGATATCGGTTGTATGCCGAGGTGGGATCCGGATAACCCGTGGCTATGCCCATTACAAATTTCCTGTGAGGAGGTAACGGGAGGTGTTTCCGCAGGATGTCCGGGTGGCGGACGGCAGCGGCCAGGATACAGGTCCCCAGTCCCTCTCTTGCCGCCAGCAGGCAAATCGTTTGCGTGATACTGCCGCAATCAAAAAGGGAATAATGGCCGAGACGTTCGTCCATCAAGACGAGAATCAGATGCGGCGCTCCAAAAAAGGAATACATCCTTTGATAGTGCTCGGCCCGGGCGGCTTTGTCCTCGCGGGCCACGCCCAGGATATCGAAGAGCCCCTTTCCCGTCTGAAAGGCCCGGCTCTTAAACGGTTCTTCCCATTCCGACGGCATGGGAAAGTCAGGATGTTCCTTTTCCCCCTGTGCCACACGTTCCCGAAACTCCAGGCCTATTTTCCTGAGGGGTTCACCACTGACGATAAGCAGTTCCCATGGCTGGGTATTGGACCAGGAGGGCGCCCGCCGTGCAGTATCAATTACTCGCTCCAGAACGTCCCTGGGCACGGGTCGGGGCAGAAATGCCCGGGTGCTTCTGCGTCCTCTCACAGCATCGTATACGTCCATCGCTTGCCATCTCTTTTCTCACCGCAAAGACGCAAAGCACGCGAAGTCAAAAGACATTTTTCATATGGCGGGCTGTTCAGAATGGTTGCCTCTGCGTCCTTTGCGCCTTTGCGGTGAATACTTTTATTTCTTTCTCCACACCGGCCCTTTGGCCGTGTCCAACACAAGGATGCCCTGGCCGGCCAATTGTTCCCGGATTTGATCCGCGAGAATCCAATTCTTTTCTTTGCGGGCGGACTCTCTCCGCGAGATCAGGTCCATAATGCCGTTGTCGAGTTTTTCCTTTTCAAATGCCATTATCGCCAGCACGCCGTCAAGCTTCTTGAGGACTGCGATAATGTAGGCGATCTGATCACGATCGAGATTATTCCCGGCGACTACAGGGTTCACCCTTTTGATGAGATTGAATATGGAAGCGAGGGCTGCTGCGATATTCAGGTCGTCATCCATGGCCCTTGTGAACTCTCGCTCCATGTCAGAGAGATAAGTTGCTAATTCGGGATGAGGTTCTCCCGGTTTCAGGACGTTGAGATTACGGATGAAGTCGTCCAGTCTGGCCAGAGAAGTCCTGGCAGCCCTCAGTTTCTGGGGAGAAAAATTGAGCGGCTTTCGATAATGCGTTCCGATAAGGAAGAAACGGACTTCCCGTCCGGTATAGCCCTGATCGAGAAGGTCCCGAAGTGTAACGTAAGTGCCGGCCGACCGGGACATCTTTTTCCCTCCCGCCATTACGAGTGCGCTGTGCAGCCAGTACCGGGCCATGGTCTGGCCGGTAAAGGCCTCGGCAATCGCGATCTCGTTCTCATGGTGCGGGAATATCAAGTCAGTCCCGCTCGTATGTATGTCGAAACCCGGCCCCAGGTATTTCAGCGACATGGCTGCGCATTCTATATGCCAGCCCGGACGCAGATTTCCCCATTCCGTTTTGTAAAAGATCCCCTTTTTCAGCTCGGAAAGGGTGGCACGTTTCAGCAGGGTGAAGTCCATGGGGTTGTCTTTTTCATATTCGTCAAGGTCGACGGTCGCGCCGAGCCTGATCTTGTCGAGTTTGATGCGAGAGAGCCGCCCGTATCTGGAGAATTTGGAAAGATCGTAATAAATAGAGTGATGTTTTTCGTAGGCATAGCCTTTTTCCAAAAGGGCCCTGGTCATCTCAAACATCTCTTCGACGTGCCCTGTGGCGCGGGGGTACACCGTGGCGCGCAGTACCCGCAGGGTGTCTATATCCCTTTCAAACTCCTCAATGTACTTTTCAGTGAACTCCTTCAGGGGAAGGCCGGCCTGTTCGGCGCCCTGTATAGTCTTGTCATCGATATCGGTAATGTTCATTACGTGAGTGACCGCGAATCCCTTGTATTCCAGATAGCGCCTGATCAGGTCCGCTGCTGCGAACCTGCGGCAGTTCCCAAGATGTATCAACTCGTGCGCGGTCGGGCCGCAGGAATACATTCCCACTTTCCCCGGCTGGCCGGGCTGGAATACTTCTTTCTGACGGGTCAGCGTATTGAAGAATTTGAGTTTTGATGCCGGTTCTGCGGGCGAAGACTTCTTCTCTGTCACAAAGAGATCGGTGCTTATGTAGCGTTCTCCTCCATCCGGGAAGACCGTTACTATCAGACCGTTTTCCATAGTGGAGGCGACTCGAAGAGCTGCGGCCAGTGCGGCGCCGGAGCTCACACCGGCAAAAATCCCTTCTTCCCGGGCCAGACGCCGGGTGACGGCGAAGGCTTCGTCGTCCGATACAGTCATAATCTCGTCGAGTCTGTTCTTCTCAAAGATGCCGGGCCTGTAGGATTCCTTCATATTCTTAAGGCCCTGGATTCTGTGATGAAGTCCCGGCTCGACCCCGACCGTTCTCACGGCCGGGTTTCGTTCTTTCAGATAGCGGGAAATGCCCATAGCCGTCCCGGTCGTCCCAAGACCGGCAACGATGACGTCCAGCTTGCCTTCGGTTTGCTGCCAGATTTCAGGCCCCGTGGTCAGGTAGTGAGCTTTCCAGTTATTCTCGTTATTGAACTGATCGGGCATGAAATAGCGATCCGGATGCTCGCGGGCAAGCGCATATGCCTCTTCAATGGCCCCATCGGTGCCCAGATCAGCCGGCGTAAGAATTATCTCCGCGCCGTAAGCCTCGAGAATTCTTCTCCGTTCCATGCTCGCCGATTCGGACATGGCCAGCATGCAACGGTAGCCCTTGACTGCGCATACCAGGGCGAGGCCGATGCCGGTATTGCCGCTCGTGGCCTCAAGTACGGTCATCCCTTTCTTCAGCTCTCCGGCTTCTTCTGCCGCTTCGATCATGCAGAGAGCAGGCCGGTCTTTTACCGACCCCCCGGGATTAAAGACTTCCAGCTTAGCCAGTATAAGGACGTTCTTGTCAGGATTCAGCTTTGCTATCGGTACGAGTGGCGTATTCCCGATCAGATCGAGGATGTTGCCGTATTTCCGCTTTTGTTTGGTCATATATTCCATAAGTGTTTGGTCTCTGGCAAAAAAAAACGGCTTTTTACTTCGTGCGCATGCTCATAATCGTAATCGATTCTGAACTGCGGTGATCCGAGCTATGACGGGCGAGTCAGCAGGAATGCAAAGCCGTTTTTGATCTCTGGAGTCTGCTTTGCCTTGAATATCTCAGACGATGCCACCCCTGGAAAAATGTATAGTGCAAGCTGAAGGTTTGACGTGCCGAGATGCGATATCTCAGTCTCGAAAACGGCCTGGACTTGACGCAGGCCGCTCAGCTTCTTTTCCGCGTTTTCCGGCATCCATGGGGAATCAGCCACATTTTTGATAGCAGAGACCAAGTGGGCCTTTAATTCGGTCAGTTTGCTCGATCCCGGAACCTGCCTTTGCATCTGAAGCACCTCTGAGAGGGTGTGAGTCTTAAAGTCAGGGAGCCCGATCTGAACCAGGAGCTCGTGCTGTGGCAGCAGATCGAGTACGGAGTTATCCGTGGCCAAGGGGGTGACATCCTCATTTATCGCGCCCGCAAAGAGAGTAGACCAGGCATTAAGTCGTGCCGAAAAAGGAATATCTTCCTCGTGATTTTCAAGCAAAACGGGGGAATCGGGCAATTCAAGGCTTTGGCCGTCAACCAAAAGATCCGAGAACAGCTTTTCTTCCGAAAGTGAGACAGTCTCGGCAATACGCCTGATCTCGTCCTGACGCTGATCGTATTCCTGGGCCAGATGAAGGAAGATACGGGCTGCTGCCGATTCATCGACCTGAGCCTTTGGATCCAATCCTTTCAGCGCCTTCAGGATCTCGTCCTGGCTCTCGTCAACCGCGGCATGGGCGAGATGCTTCAAGTAGTTTAATTGCCCGGAACTGGCAGCCACGTCCCCCCAGGATTGTATATCCCGGACAGTCCGTTTCAAGACGGCCAAATCCGCGCCTGCCGGCGCCGGTGTCTCGTAACGGACAGGACGGCAATCTGCAACTTCGGGATGAAGCGGCGAGAAGCGCCATTCGGAAGGCTGATACACGGTCACTTCATCAAAGAAGAAGACAAGCGGCTTGAGAAACTGCTCGCCGATAAAGGTATGAGGGAAATAGAGGACCTTGAGACCAGATTGTTCACTCATAATGCGCAACTCCCTTAATAGCCGAATGATGCTGACTGCAAAGCCAAAAGCCATACTCTGCCCGGACATAATATAAGGATGCAGCAAGGCCGAAATTCGAAGTCCGTCAGGCCACAAATCCCGTCCAAGGCGGACAATCCGCAATCCGCAATCCGCAATCCGAAATGAGACAACCCGGAACTCATAATGTCCAACAATACCCGTTGACAAGGTGGTTTTGCAAGACCTATTATGCACCGAAAGCGGAAGTTACAGCGAAGACTCATATTTGGAATAGTCGACTCGTCCCGTTGGAACCTGCAGTTGACGGGGTCTCCGGCGGGCGGGATCCAGTACCCGGAGGTGGAACCTTGCATATTCTGATTACCAATGACGACGGTATCCACGCCGAAGGACTTCATGCACTCTATCATGCACTGCTGCCGAAATATAAAGTCTCCGTAGTGGCCCCGGAGACCGAGCAGAGCGCGGTCGGTCATGCGATAACGCTTCTGAATCCGTTGCGGGTAAAGGAGGTAGGCCTTGAAGAGGGGTTTTCAGGCCTGGCCGTCTCCGGGACACCTGCAGATTGCGTAAAGATTGCCATCAACGAGATTTTGACTGCCCCGCCGGATCTTGTGATTTCAGGAATTAATCTCGGCGCCAATGTGGGCATAAATGTGCTTTATTCCGGTACGGTTTCCGCCGCCACCGAGGGCGCGATACTGGGTATACCTTCCATTGCGATATCCCTGAATACGTATAAAGACCCTGATTTCTCTTTTGCTGCCCGGTTTATTCGAAAATTCCTGCGAGATATCCATAAAATTGCTGTTGCCCCTTCCACGGTGCTCAATATCAATATCCCGGCGGTTCCCGAGGAAGAAATACAGGGAATCGCGGTTACAAAGCAGGGTTTGTCGCGGTTTGTCGAGCGATTTGACAGGCGGATCGATCCCAGAGATAATGTCTACTACTGGCAAGCCGGGTCGACCCACTTTAGAAAAGAGAACAAAGGAATCGATACCTGGGCCCTTACCCACAACATGGTCTCGATCACCCCCCTCCATTTCGACCTTACCAATTATGCCGAGCTCGAACGTATCAGCGGCAGCCAGACGATAAAAGAGCTATCAAAGACCTGGCCGTTTGACAGCCGCAGGAAGGATGGTTAGGTTGGACGCATAGAGATTTCGGATTGCGGATTTCGGAATAAGAAAGTGATGAGTGATCAGTACTGAGTGAAACCGATAAGTTGCAAATCGAAGAGGTTTTTCTTATTTTCCTGATTTCGTGATTTCCTGATAAAGTATTCTTTGTGTCTTAGTGGTTCGGATTGCAGAATGCGGAATGTGGATTGCGGAATGAAAAGGTTCAGAAGGATGCTGCTTGGATTACATTACTTGACCGCGTCGTGAGGGAGATCTTCTGAGGCTTGCTTTGATCTGCGTGTATCTGCGAAAATCCGCGTCCTATTGAGGAGGACGTAACCGTTCACCGAAAAGACGTTCCTCGCACCTTTTTCAAGGGGGCTTCTGAACTCCGGTTCCTGGTCTCTTGGCGTCGGGGCCTGGATGTTGAAACGGAACACGCGATCACTGTGACTCTTTATCAAAGAGAGGCTTTTCATGTTCTTACGGTAAACGGTGACCGGTCAACGGTGAACGATTAGAGGAGGACTTATGCGACTTGACAAACTGACTGTAAAATCACAGGAAGCCATGCAGTCTGCCCAGCAACTGGCAGAAAGCAGGGGGCATCAGCAGATTGAGCCTGAACATCTGTTGATCGTGCTCCTGCAGCAAGCCGAAGGTTTGATCGCCTCCATATTGAAAAAGATGGGGGTCGAGATCGGTGCGATTGTCTCTGATCTGGACCGCTACATGAACAAACTCCCCAAAATATCGGGTGCCGGATTTCAGGGGGCTTATATCTCCCCCACACTCAAGGGTGTCCTTGATCGTTCATTCAAGATCGCGGAAGAGATGCGGGACGAGTATATAAGCCAGGAGCATCTCTTTCTCTCTGTCCTCGATGAAAAGGGATCGGGTGCGGCATCGATGCTGGGACAGCACGGGGTAACCCGTGAAGGAGTGATGCAGGCGCTTCTCAGCATACGCGGCACTCAAAGGGTTACCGACCAGAACCCGGAGGACAAATATCAGGCTTTGGAACGCTTCAGCCGGGATCTCACGGCCATGGCCAAGTCCGGCAAGCTGGATCCGGTAATAGGGCGGGATGAAGAGATTCGAAGGGTGATTCAGGTGCTCTCTCGCCGGACCAAAAACAATCCGGTTCTTATTGGAGAACCGGGTGTAGGCAAGACCGCAATTGTGGAGGGTCTGGCGCAGCGCATAGTGAACGGGGATATCCCTGAAACCCTGAAAGACAAGCGCGTGGTGTCACTGGATATGGGCGCCCTGGTAGCCGGGGCAAAATATCGGGGCGAGTTCGAGGACCGGCTGAAGGCTGTCCTTAAAGAGGTTCAGGAAAAGCACGGAGAGATAATCCTTTTTATTGACGAGATGCACACGCTGGTTGGAGCGGGCGCTGCGGAAGGGGCGATTGACGCGTCGAATATGCTCAAGCCGGCCCTCGCGAGGGGCGAACTGCATGCGGTCGGCGCCACGACCATAAATGAATACAGGAAGCATATAGAAAAGGATGCGGCCCTGGAGAGGAGATTCCAGCCTGTACTGGTAACGGAGCCGAGCGTGGAGGACACCATCTCCATCCTGCGCGGGCTGAAGGAAAAATATGAGGTGCATCATGGAGTTCGTATTAAGGACTCGGCCTTGGTGGCCGCGGCCGCTCTGTCTAACCGGTACATCACAGACCGTTTTCTGCCGGACAAGGCCATCGATCTCGTTGACGAGTCCGGGGCGAAGCTCCGGATAGAAATTGACAGCCGCCCTGCGGAAGTCGACGAGGTGGAACGGAAGATAATCCAGTTGGAGATCGAGCGCGAGGCCCTTCGTAGAGAGGCGGACGAAGCCTCCCGGGACCGGCTGCAAAAGATCGAAAAGGAACTGGGTGAACTGCGGGAAAAGAGCGATACGATGAAGGCGCACTGGTCGAAGGAAAAGGAGGTTATCCAGGCGATCAGATCCGTTAAAGAAAGGCTGGAAGAGACAAAGCAGAAGGAATCTCAGGTCGAGAGGTCCGGAGATCTCGCTAAAGTGGCCGAAATCCGCTATGGCGTCATTCCTGATCTGGAACGGCAGATCGACGCCAGGAAAAAAGAACTTGAAGAGCTGCAGGCCGGGCATAAGATGCTGAAAGAGGCGGTCGATGAAGAGGATATAGCCAGTGTAGTCTCCCGTTGGACGGGAATTCCGGTGGCACGTCTCGTTGAGGGTGAAAAACAAAAGCTTATCCACATGGAGGAGCGCCTTGCGAAGCGTGTTGTCGGGCAGGGCCATGGCATACATGCGGTCTCCAATGCCGTGCGCCGCGCACGTTCGGGGATTCAGGACCCGAACCGTCCCATAGGCTCCTTTATCTTTCTCGGGCCGACCGGTGTGGGGAAGACCGAGCTGGCCAGGGCCCTGGCGGAGTTCATGTTTGACGACGAACAGGCCATGGTGCGCCTGGATATGTCCGAGTACATGGAGAAGCATACCGTGGCGAGACTCATAGGCGCTCCGCCCGGCTACGTGGGGTATGAAGAAGGAGGGCAACTGACGGAGGCTATTCGGCGAAGGCCCTATGCCGTTATTCTCTTTGACGAAATCGAGAAGGCCCATCCGGATGTGTTTAACGCCCTGCTCCAGGTCCTTGACGACGGCCGTTTGACGGACGGGCAGGGACGCACGGTGGATTTCAGAAATGCCATGGTGATAATGACTTCAAATATCGGGAGCACATATATTCAGGATCTGGGCTCGCGAGATCGCGAGGAAATGGTCCGGCGGGTAATGGAGGCCCTCAGAAGTGAGTTCAGACCGGAGTTCCTGAACCGGGTGGACGAGACAATCATATTCAACAGCCTCGATATGGAACAACTGAAAGAAATAATCGATATCCAACTGGAACTTCTCCGGAAACGCCTTGCAGACCGGCAGATCAGGATTACGCTGACGGACAGGGTGAAAGAGTTTCTGGCCAGGGTGGGATTCGATCCCGTTTTTGGCGCAAGGCCGCTCAAACGGGCGATTCAGAAGTATATCCAGGACGGACTGGCTCTCGAACTCCTCGAAGGTAAATTCAAGGAAGGCGATACGATTGAGGTCGATACGAACGACAGGGGGGAAGTGGTTTTTAGGAAGTGATGAGTGATGAGTAATGAGTGAAATTTCAAAACACGTAACAGTTTAGCCTTTTGAAAAACCGGCTAAACTGAATGAAAAATGCAAATTTCAAAATTGTGGAGGTTTCTTTTCCAAATTTTGCATTTGTCATTTTGCATTGAGATCTAGCGCGTTTTTTCAAAGCGCTAAATTGTTACCAAACGACAAAGGTGCTCGTCAATGTGAGCTTTGGATGTTGAACTTGTAACAGTGCGGTTTCATTAACGATATCCAAACAACCTTAATGAACTTTGAAGCGCCTCACGGTTAGTAGAACAGCGCGGCAAGGCCGCAACCAAGAGAAATACTTTTTAGCCGCAGACACACGCGGACGCACGCAGACTTTTTTGCCGGGCGACCCGCCCGGCAAAAAGGGCTATCGCTGGCGCGAAACATAAACTTCGGTTCTCTTTTGCCCGAAGGGCTGACTGTAATTATCCGGCCAGGTCGGCCGGATAATTGTCTGCGTCTGTCTGCGTGGGTCTGCGGCAAAAATCATGTACTTGCACAACTCCGTTAGGAAAGACCTTAATAAAATTTAAGCAAAACCGCGGTTAGTAAAACAGCGCGTCAGGTTTCGGGAGTTTCTGTTTATGATTGTCACGGTAGTGCTTTTTTCAATAGTGGTTCTTGGCGCCGGTTACCTCGTGTATGGGCGGTTTCTCGCCGGACAGTTGAAACTTGATAATTCCGCACCGACCCCGGCGTGCGAGATTAATGACGGAGTTGATTACGTCCCGGCCAAGGCTTCCTTGCTCCTCGGACAGCATTTTTCGGCCATTGCCGCGGCCGGTCCGATCGTAGGCCCCATACTGGCAGGAATATGGTTCGGATGGGCGCCGGCATTATTGTGGATTCTCTTGGGCACGATATTTGTCGGCGGGGTCCACGATTTCACCAGTCTGGTTGCTTCTGTTCGTCACAGGGCGGCATCGATAGGGGAGCTTGTCGGGAAATACATGTCGCGAACCTCGAAGGCCCTGTTTCTGGTCTTTGTCTGGTTTGCCCTGATCTACGTCATTATTGCCTTCACTGATATAACCGCTCAGACCTTCAAGGCAGTCACCGCGGATACAGCCTTCGGCCCAGGTGTTGCGGCGAGCTCTTTTCTTTACCTCCTGCTGGGCCTTTCTCTGGGAGTGGCGCTCCACAGGTTCAGGCTCAATTTTAAGATAGCAACTGCCGTTTCTGTCCCGCTCGTGATTGTCATCATATGGGCCGGAACAATGCTGCCCGACTCGATAAGTTCGTCCATGCTGAACATACCGGTGAAATGGTGGCATTTGATTCTCCTGGCGTACTGCTTTGCAGCGTCCCTTATCCCGATGTGGCTTTTGCTCCAGCCGCGAGGTTATCTCGGGGGCTGGTTCCTGTACCTTACAATGGCAGTCATGTTGGCTGGGACGTTTTTCGGCGGGTCGGAAGTAAGATATCCAGCTTTCAACCTCGACGGACTGAAAGGTTTGGACGGAGGCAAACTGCTCTTTCCGGTACTGTTCATAACAGTGGCCTGCGGTGCATGCTCGGGCTTTCACGGCATCGTGAGTTCCGGAACTACTGCCAGGCAGATTGAGAAGGAAGGCGATACGAAGACGGTGGGTTATGGGTCCATGATCCTTGAGGGGGTTGTTGCAGTGCTGGCCCTGACCACGGTTATGGTCATCCCGAGGGGCGACCTGGCGCTGAAGGGCGATCCGAACTTCATTTATGCCAGGGGTATGGCCGGGTACCTGAATATGGCAGGAGTCGATTTCAACCTGGGCCTTTCATTTGCCCTGCTCGCGTTTTCTACATTTGTTTACGATACGCTCGATGTTTCCACGCGACTGGCCAGGTATATCCTGCAGGAATTGTTTGATTGGAAATCAAGGAAAGGGGCTTTTCTTGCTACTTTCATCACTCTTCTCATCCCCCTCGCCTTCTTGATGGCATCGGGGGAGAAGGCATATCTCGCGGCATGGCCGATTTTTGGAACAAGCAACCAGCTTCTGGCCAGCCTGATACTACTGGCAGTATCCGTGTGGCTGATGAAGACCGGGAAGAAGGCCTTCTATACCATCATACCAATGGTCTTTATGCTGATTGTAACTCTCTGGTCGCTTACACTGCAGATCCTGCCACTGGTCAAAGCGGCTGCAGGACTTTTTCCGGACGGACTGAAGGCGGATATTCTGGTTGCAGGCATTGGAGGAGTTCTCCTGCTGATCTTGAGCATATGGCTGATAATAGAAGCCTTTAGTGTGGTTGTAGCGGCAAGAAAGGGGTGCAAACCGGCATGAGGGACTTGTAAAGTTTCCAACATGCTATTTTAGGATCAATGTCCAATGTTCAATGCTCAATAACCAATTTCCAATCAGGAGAGAGTCCTCCCTTGGACATTGAACATTGAGTATTGGTAACAGTTTAGCCTTTTGAAAAACCGGCTAAACTGAATGAAAAATGCAAATTTCAAAATTGCGGAGGTTTCTTTTCCAAATTTTGCATTTTTCATTTTGCACTTTTCGTTTTGCATTGAGATTTAGCGCGTTTTTTCAAAGCGCTAAATTGTTACAGCACTACATTACTGGTGGCGGTTTTCTCAGTCGAAAAGTGCCGTTGCCCTGCGCAGCCGATCAACCACCCGTTTTTTTCCAATAGCTTCCAGAAACTCATGGAATCCCGGGCCCACAGGCTGGCCGGTCACTGCCGCACGGGTACCGTTCATCAGCACGCCGGGATTTATGCCGTTTTGTTCCACTGTTTCCCGTGTCACCCGTTCGATATTCTCAGTGGCAAACCCCTCGATCGTCTCGAAACGGTCTGCCAGTAGAGTAAACCACTCCTTCAAGCCCGGGTGCTTGCGGACATTCTTCTCAAGCGCTTTGGGATCAATGGGGAAATCATCGGCAAAATAGGCCCGGCCGAAGGTCGCAAAATCGGTCAAAAGGTGGTACCGGCTTCTGATCAAATCGACCGTACTCAGAAACCAGTCATGCTTTTCGGACTCATAAACCGGGTCCCATATCCCTGCCTTTTCCAATTCCGCCTTCACATACGGTTCGAGTTCCTCGATCGGAATGGTCCTGATATAGTGTGCATTGATATTGATAGCTTTGGGATCTGTGAAGAATCTGGGGTCGCTCTGCTGTATATTGAGAATGGCGTTGCCACGGCTTATGCCTTCCAGAGAGAATGCCTCGATCAGCTCTTCTTTCGAAAAGATTTCGCGTGAATCAGATGTCGACCAGCCCAGGAGAACGAGAAAATTTACCATGGCCCAGGGAAGAAAACCGCGGTCCCTGTAAAAATGGACCGCAACCAGCTCTCCGTGCTTCCGTTTGGAGATCTTCGCTTTCTTGGGATCAAGGGTAAGAGACATGTGAGCGAATGCAGGGACAGGTTCGTCCAGGGCTTTGTAGATGAGTATCTGCTTGGGAGTGTTGGCAAGCCCGTCCTGGCCCCGAATAACGTGGGTGATGCCGTCTCGGATGTCGTCGACTGCATTTGCAAGCACGTACAGCGGCTGTCCGTTGGATCGGACAATGGCAAAGTCTTCTATGTCCTCGTATCTCTTCTCAATTACTCCGTAGACTATATCCCGAAAGATGATCGAGCCTTTATCGCGTGGTACCTTGAAACGTATGACATAGGGGATGCCGGCTTGTTCTCGTTCGAGTATTTGTTCCGGCGTCAGAGTCAGACAAAGATCCCTCGTCTTTTCCGTCCGGACCGTTTTAGCTTCATCCCGTTTGTCTTCGAGTTCCTCTTTCTTACAGAAACACTTGTACGCATGGCCTGAATTCAGAAGCTTATGGGCTGCGGCGATATGGTCGCCGACAAATTGAGACTGAAAATAGGGGCCCTCGTCCCAGGTTATACCCAGCCATTTAAGACTTTCGATGATTCCGTGAATCGATTCCTGGGTGGACCGTTCGGCATCAGTGTCTTCGATCCTGAGGATCATCTTCCCGCCGCTTTTTTGGGCAAAAAGCCAGTTGAAAAGCGCTGTTCGCGCGCCTCCAATGTGAAGATAACCGGTTGGACTCGGGGGAAACCGCACTCGTACTTGGTCGCTCATTTTTCGCCTCTAAGCGGGTGTCTAAAAACTCTCAATTTTGTTTCAAGGTCAAGGAAGGCAAGGATTTTAACCAGAGGAATACTCTGGTATTTCGAGGATTAGAATCCGAGCCTGACGCAGAGATTGGACAAAAGGGAAAGTTTTTAGACACCCTCTACGGAAACAATGTAATTCAAGGTTTATAAGATACAACAAGGTCTCATGTGCTTCAAGTCTAAATGGGTAACAGGGCTGACAGCGGGGATATAACCCAGTCGATAAATGAACAAAGCCGGGGAAGCCCCCGGCTTTGTTCATTAGACACATACAAGCAGCATGCTCCCCAGGAGCTAGTCATTATCCTTTATGGTCGCGGTTGCGTCCACAGAGGGGCCCAGGGTATACTCCGCGCCGGCAGAGAGCGTAACAATAACTGTCTCCTCCGGCTCTTTTTCGACGTCGTGCAACGGTACAACATTGACTGCAATTTGGGTCCACGGACCGGGTATGGTTACCGATCCCGAGAGCATGGCATAGTCGGTGCCGTTGGCAGCCGTACCGCTTACGGAATAGTTAACAGTCAAGGGCAAGCCGTTATTTGGCGTACGTTTTATCAGAAATACGCCCCGGTCGACCGGTCCCCTGAACGGTTCAGCGCCCGTTGGATCGCTGGCTTCGATGGTCACGACCGGTGTTTCGTCATTATCGACGATGGTAACGGTTGCAGTCAGGTCAGTGCCCAGGTTGTAACCGGTACCTGTGCCGAGAGTGACGATGACGGTTTCGTCCGGCTCGTCGGTGGTGTCATTCAAGGGAACGACATAGATAAGGGCATCGGCCCTTCGCGCCGGAATGACGACCGAGCCGGAGAGCGCCTGATAGTCTACCGCAGAAGTGGCAGTGCTGTCGGCACCTACCGAGTAGTTGACGGTAATGGCCGTGCTGATGTCACCCGTACGCTTTACGAGGAATGCACCCCGGTCGACGGGACCCCTGAAGGGTTCAGTGCCGGTGGGGTCGCTGGCCTCGATGGTCACGGTAGGCTCGGGTGGC
>JAZDGK010000095.1:0-17426 GCA_043806955.1 Pseudomonadota bacterium
CGTTAGTCCTGTTGTTTTCTTGCGGATTCCAGTAACGTTTTAAAGGAAAACAGGATTCACCACGAAGACACAAAGACACGTAACACTCCAGGAGCCTGCCGGCCTAACCAGTTGCACCGGTCGTTGTTGATAACTCATCGATATGAGTTTATAATACGCCGACAGTTGCTTGAATTATAGTATCCCTGATTTGGCCGGATCCAAATCGAAACGGTTTGTCGGGCTTTGTGTCGTGCAACCCAAGCTATGGCTTTGCCATGATATTTGAGGGCTGCGTTGAGCGGATGGAAACCCGGCGGGTGATCTGAATATGAACGAGATTCATGACGGAAATTCGAGGGTCGGAAAGAAGGAACACCAAGAAAGCGATCCGTGCAGGGCCGAAGAGACTCTGCGCTGGGAGATTGAGGCCAGCCGATCGATAGCCGGACTGGCGGGTGCGCTTCTGGCGCCGGCATCGATTGACGATATCTCGCATCTCGTTCTGGAGTACGCCAAGGGGCTTACCGAGAGCCCATTCGGTTTTGTGGGTTACATTGATCCCAAGTCCGGCCATCTGGTCGTCCCGACATTGACCAGGGATGTGTGGGAAATCTGCCGGGTCAAAGACAAATCTCACGAGTTCGAGGATTTCGGTGGCCTTTGGGGATGGGTGTTGAAAAACCGCAAGTCCGTGCTTGCCAATGCACCGGCTGACGATCCTCGTTCGGGGGGAACACCGGAAGGGCATATCACCATAGATCGATTTCTCTCCGCACCGGCCTTGATTGCGGATAGACTTGTCGGTCAGGTGGCAGTGGCCAACTCAAAGCGGGACTATACGGAAGACGACCTTTTATTCGTGCAACGGTTGGCTGATCTTTATGCCCTGGCGATCCAACGCGTGCAACAGGAAGGGGCGCTTCGTGAGCGGGCAATGTTGCTTAATCTGGCTCACGACGCAATCATTGTCTTCGACACGGAGGATAAGATCGTTTTCTGGAACAGAGGTGCATCCGAGGTCTATGGCCGGGCCAAAGAGGATGCCGTGGGGAAGGTAATTCACGAACTTCTCAAGACCAGATTTCCGCAGCCGCTTGAGAGTATAGAGGCCATTCTGAACGAAAACGGAGAGTGGGAAGGCGAGCTGGTGCAAACGAGCCGGGACGGCAGAGAGCTGATTGTGGCAAGCCGCTGGGCATTGCAGCGCAATGCCGAAGGCAAGCCCACCGGGATACTCGAGATCAATCGTGATATTACCGGACGTAAACAGATGGAGCAGGAACAGCGGAAGATCGCGGAACAATATCGCGCCATATTCGAGAATTCTGCCCTGGGTATCGCACAAAGTACGGTCGAAGGTAGACTTATCAGCGTCAATCCAGAGTTTGCCCGGTTATTCGGGTATGATTCGCCGGCTGAGGTCCTGGAATCGGTGTCTGACATAGCCCGTGAGTTCTACGCCGACCCGACTCTCCGCGATGAGATCGTACGTTCGGTGTTGCGGGAAGACAGGAGTCTGCGATTTGAAATAGATTTCCGCCGCAAGGACGGCAGTACCTTTACCGCGAATTTTCATGTCCGGCCTGTCCATGGGGCTGATGGCACGGTGTGTGGTCTTCAAAGCTTTTTCGAAGACATAACCGATCAAAAACAGGCTCAGAAACAATTTGAAAGACTCAGTCGCCGGATGGAACTGATTCTTGACTCCGCGGGCGAGGGCATCTTCGGTCTCGATCTCAATGGGGATCACACTTTTATCAATCCCGCAGCAGCAGCCATGCTTGGACATGAAGCCGATGAACTGATAGGCAAGCCCAGTCATGCGGTCTGGCATCGTTCCAAACCGGACGGAACCCGTTATCCGGAAGAAGAATGCCCGATCTACGCTGCGTATAAAGACGGCACCGTGCACAGTGGGACCGACGAGGTATTCTGGAGAAAGGACGGCACGAGCTTCCCGGTGGGCTATACGAGCACACCGATCGTGGAAAACGGTTCTCTGGCAGGCGCGGTGGTAGTTTTTCAAGATATCACGGAGCAGAAGATCGCGGAAGAAGCTCTGCGAAGAAGCGAGGAGCAGTATCAGGAACTTTATGATTCCGCACCGGATATGTATTTCACTCTATCTCCCGACGGCATTTTCACATCCGTCAATCAAACCGGGGCTGAGCACCTTGGGTATAGAAAACAGGAACTGATCGGCATGCCTTTTTCTGCAATCGTTCACGCGGATGACCTGGAGAGGGTGCAGGAACAGCTTGCCAGGGTTTACAGCGAGAGAATCGCGAGAAACGAACTGGATTTTCGCAAGATCCGTAAAGACGGGTCGGTCATCTGGGTTTACGAACACACCCGGCTGATACTGGATGAAAAGGGAGAGCCGCTTGAGCTCCGTATTATCTGCAGAGATATTACTGAGAGAAAGCGGATCGAAGAGGAACTCTACAAGGCCCAGAAGCTTGAATCAATAGGCATCCTTGCCGGCGGCATTGCCCATGACTTTAATAACCTTCTCACGGGCATCCTCGGAAATGTCAGCCTGGCCAAACTCGGCCGAGGGCTGAGTTCGGAGTCGTACGACATTATGGAAAGGGTCGAGAAGGCGGCTGTTCAGGCCAAGCGTTTGACCGGCCAACTGCTGGCTTTTGCCAGGGGAGGATCGCCGATTAGAAAGACTCTGCTGCTCAGTGATTCAATCAAAGAAACCGTGTCGTTTGCCCTCAGGGGTTCAAACGTGCAATGCCGGTTGTCCGTTCCGGAAGATCTCTGGCCGGTGGAAGCTGACGAGGGCCAGATCGGCCAGGTAATTCATAACCTGATCATTAATGCCAGGGAAGCCATGCCCGATGGCGGGATGATCGACATAAGCGCTGAAAACGAGCTCATCGGCCAAGAGCATGCGTACCCGCTCAAAAGCGGGCAATACGTCCGACTATCTATAGAAGATCACGGGATCGGGATCAAGACGGATGAACTCGCGAAGATTTTTGACCCTTATTTCACTACCAAGCAGGAAGGCCGCGGTCTGGGCCTGGCGGTTACGTACTCGATCGTCAAGCGTCATAACGGGCATATCAAGGTAGACTCCACTGTGGGGGAGGGGACCGCTTTCCACGTCTATATTCCTGCATCGGAAACGGAAGTTCCTGAAAAGGAAGACGAGACGATCGTTGCGAACAGCGAGGGCGAGGAATCGGCCCGGGGCCGGAAGGTATTGCTGATGGACGACGAACAACTGGTTCGGAATGTCGGAAAGGATCTCCTGGAGTACTTTGGTTATAAAGTGGATTTGGCGGCAGACGGTTTCGAAGCGATCGAGCGTTATGAAGATGCCAGGGAGGCCGGAGAGCCTTTTGATGCCGTTATCCTGGATCTGACCGTGCCGGGCGGCATGGGCGGGAAGGAAGCGATCAGGAAGCTTCTGGAAATAGATCCTCACGTCAGAGGCATCGTCTCCAGCGGCTACTCTGAAGACCCCGTCATGTCCGAATACCGAAAATACGGATTCAAGGGCGTCATCGGGAAACCATACAGCCTGCAAGAACTGGCGGAAACGATCCGCAGTGTCATAGAAGAAAAAGAATAAGCAATTCGTCATTTCCTGGCTCGGGAAATGACAAAATCTCCTATCAGAATTCCCAGTTGCCTGGGGAGCCCATCGTTGCTTATGCCGGCGGACGAAGAAGGTTGGGCGGTATTCGTCTCCCGGGATAATTCCTGTTCGGCAATCCACGAGCCGGTATTTAAGTCCGTAATCCGCACACTCACCTTAATATGGGGATTTCTCGAAAATATGCCGCCTGAACCGGCATGGGCGTCACTCGGAATCTTTAACTCGGTAAGCGTGGCTTCAACAAGCAGGGATGCGCGATATGATTTGCCGCTTGCGAGTTCCTCCACCTTCTTGAAAAGGTCTTTGCTCTGCAAATACGACACCATGGCTGCCTGAGATTCGTCCAATGGAGCTTCCGGATTTTCAAGGGTCGGAGACGCCGTAAATTTTCTGAAGATGACATTCTCATATTTTAAATCAGCCCTTGATACGGAAGCGATGTCCCCTCGCCAAGAGTCCTGGTTCACCGGCGTTTCCGCCGCACAGGAAAGAAGAAAGAAGGCACTTATTGCAAAGATGACCAAAATTCCTCGTCGCTTCATATCCATATAATATCTCTCCTCTTCTCCCCCAAGGGATTAGGGATTCCCCTGAACCTTCTCTGATCAACAGCGTTCCGAAACCTGCACGAGAATCGCACAGACAGCAGATAAAATCAAGGCCGGAAAGCAGCCAAAATCCACCGCCTAATGTCTTGCATATCGAAGTCGTTGAGTCAGATGCAGTCAAATCGGGCATACCGGCGGTGGATTGACCATGGACCATAGACGATGTATTTTCGTGGTCTGTCGTCCATCGTCTATGGTCAATTCGCCGCGTGGAAAAGCGCGATTCGTAAGCTTGCACGAATTCCGGCGGCGCCCATTTGGGAAAGAGGGGCGGCCAAAGGCCGGGGTGTGTAAGAAAGCGGGCGCAATCACGGGCTGTGCGTCTGCGGCCAAGACCCCTTGGTTGACCACGGACCTAAAGGAACCGCCTCGCGAAGCCGTAGAGAAGGGAAAGGGCTGTTTATTATCGACTCATCGGAGAGCGTTACTGCGTATGCATCCCGAGCATCTGCCAAGCATAAGAACAAAGCTGCTTCTGCTCATAGTGGCCATTCTGATCCCGGTCCTTCTGGTCGAAGCGGTCATCTATTATCAGAGATTCGAACGTAGGCGAATCGAAGAGATCCATGCCAATATCGAGGTAGCCCGGCTTGTGTCAGGGACATTTGGCGGGTTCATAAAGGATATTCTTCATCAAGAATTTATTCACGGGTTGAGCTTTGTCAGATTGCATCCAACGCGGGAGCAAATGTCCCAAATACTGAGAGAAAACCTCATCGAGCACCCAGCCTTGAGTTATATACACTGGATAAGCAACAAGGGATTCATAGCTGCCTCGACCGACCCGAAATCAGTTGATGGCGACCGGACGGACCGGTCTTATTTCAGAGAGATCCTTGCCGGACGGAGCTGGTTCTTATCCGGTTTGTACACGTCAAGAGTCACCGGAAAAGCCGTATTCTCTGTCGCGCGAGGCATTAGAGATCAGAAAGGCGCTCTGCTGGGGGTAATGGTTGCGGTGATTGACCCGGAGCACTTGAGTTCCGTGATTGCTCTTACCCGGACAGCCGGGGGGGCCATCCTCATCATTGACAAGAACGGCCGTGGTGTTTGCCGGTTTCCAAAAGTCTCATGGACCTGGGACAAACGCTATTTGCTTGAAAAATACCCGATGGTCAGGGATGCCTTGAAAGGCAAGGAAATTGCGGCGATTAAACTGAGGGGCCTTGACAACCAAATCTATGTAACCGCTTTTTCTCCCATTCCTTCGACGGGATGGGTGGTCGCGGCCAGCCGTACGGAAAGAGAGATCCATGATCCCATAATATATCGCCTGGTTCAGCACGGCTTTATGTTTCTGCTGGTATTTGCAGGATCTCTCGCGGGCGCATGGGCTTTGTCCCGCACTATTTCCGAGCCGATCGGGCGATTGCGCGATCAGGTCAGGGCTTTCAGCCGCGGGGAAACGGTCGAGTGCACCAATGTGAAGGGATCGGCTGAAATCTGTGAACTGGCTTCGACCTTCGAAATGATGGCAAGAAGAATAGTTTCGCGGGAAGAATTCCTGGACTGGCTCCGCCGCGAAAACGAGTTGATTTTGAATTCGGCCGGAGAAGGGATATTTGGGCTCGATTCGAATGGGAAGTGTACTTTCATCAATCCTGCCGGTGCAAAAATGTTAGGGTATGAAGTCGGCGAACTCATCAGTGAGGACTTTCATTCTGTTCTGCATCGGACTAAAGGGGACGGAAGTGATTATTCGCAGAGAGAATGCGCAATCTGTGGGGCTTACAAAGACGGTGCGGTCCACCGGGTTCTGGAGGATGTTTTCTGGCGGAAAGACGGCCAGAGCTTCCCGGCGGAGTATACAAGCACTCCGGTGATTGAAAACGGCAGGATAACCGGTGCCGTAGTCACTTTTCAGGACATAACCGAACGAAAACAGACACAGGAGGCTCTTAAGGAAAGCGAGCGGCGTTACCAGGAATTATATGATTCTGCTCCCGATATGTATCTCACCATGACGCCCGACGGCCTGATCAGGTCTGTTAACCAATTCGGAGCCGATTACCTCGGGTATTCAAAAGAAGATCTGGTAGGGGAAGGATGCTGGATGATAATCCACCAAGGCGATGCAGGCAGAGTTAGAAAGCACATATCCGAAATCCTTGACCGGCAGACGTCCAAAAGTGAACTCGAGTTTCGTGCCTTGCAGAAGAACGGCCGGGAACTCTGGATCTATGCACGAACTCGGCTGATTCTTGATGAGCAGAACAAACCTGTTGAGATCCATGTAATCTGCCGGGACGAAACCGACCGTAAGAAGCTCGAAGAATCACTCTTCCGGGCTCACAGGCTTGAGGCCATCGGGTTGCTGGCCGGCGGTATCGCCCATGATTTTAACAATCTCCTCACATCAATTCTGGGAAACATAAATCTTGCAAAGTTCAATTTCCAACGGGAAGAAGCGGCAATCGAAAACCTGAATAAAGCAGAAGCGGCAATCTCAAAGGCAACAAGTGTTGCCACAAAACTGCTGACTTTTGCCAAAGGGGGATGGCCGATCACGAGCATTGTTTCGGTAAGCGATCTCTTGAAGGCGGCTGCCCGCGGCCACGGCATGAGACCTGATATCCGCCTGGAATTGTTGATACCGGAGGATATCTGGCCTGTGGATGTTGACGAGAACCAGATGGTGCAAACATTGAACAATCTGATAGGCAATGCCAATGAAGCTATGCCTCACGGCGGTACGGTCAAGGCGGGCGCTGAAAACCTGACGATAAATGCCGGGAGCCATTTACCTCTGAAGCAGGGCCGATATGTGCGCATCTACGTAGAAGATTCCGGAGCCGGCATCCCGGAAGAATGCCTGGATAAGGTTTTCGATGCCTACTTCACGACAAAGGAAGACGCCCAGGGTCTCGGCCTCGCTATCGCGCATTCCATTATCAAGAAACATGAAGGCCACATCGAAGTGAAATCGCAGCTCGGAATCGGAACAACCGTCTACCTGTACCTGCCGGCAGCAGTCGGAGCCTGTCGGACTTAGGGCCTGTCACGAAATAACTTGAGCATTCTGAGCGCCGATCCATCCCGTCCGGCTGCGTTGCTCGTCGGTTGCATACTCACGGGTATGCGCCCTCCTCGCGCCTTGCCGGACGGGTGCCTCAGCACTCAGAATTACGCAACTTATCCCGTGACAGACCCTTAGATGATCTACTGCGGAAAGTGGAGGGAACGGCCAGTATCTGTTGACCGTTAACCGTTCACCGTTGTCCGTAAGAACGTGCACAGACTTTCTTCGATGCGGGGTGAAGGTGTTCTCCGTAAATCGGCCACAGTGGTTCGTGGGAGGCTGAAGAGCACCATCTCGGTGAACGGTGAACGGTCAACAGTGAACGGTTACAAATGCCGGCCAGCCGGCCACCATACGTTTCATGGGCAGGCGAAACATTCTGTCTGTATCAATGACCTCAACTGTTATATAATAACTTTATCATACTTTTGGAGACAGGAGGCAGATCATGAAGAAAATGCTTGTTTTGTTGGTTTTATTTTTCGGGACGGCTGCATATGCGCAGATGCCCCCGGCGAAAGGCCGGATGGGTATGGGCCAGGACCAGATGCCGATGATGCAGACGGGCATGCCGATGATGCAGCATATGATGGCACAGCAGGCTATGTATCAGAATGTGCTCCAGATGATGATGGAGATGGCGAGAATTCAGGAAAGAATGCTCGGGGAATCTCTGGCGCCTGCCGAGAAGAAGAGGCTGACCGGACAGCTTGATGAAATTCAGAAACGCATCTCAAGCATGATGGTCGCACCTGTTACCGGCATGACAGTGATGCCTCAGACCGGGTCTGACCCAAGGCTGCAATGTGCGGAGAGATATCTGCAGGAGGCCATAACCATCCAGACACAGCAGATGAAGGATCCGGCAAAGGTCACCCATGCTTCTGAAGCGGACCTCATGCAAAGGTTAAAGAATGCCTATGGGTGTATACAGGAACCGACGCCCGCAATGACGCCAGAGGGAATGCCTCAAGCGGGGGACGCCGGGCAGGAGGAACACCACAAATGAGTGAGTGAGAGGGGGAGGAAGGGGAATTAGCGCTAACTCAAGCTGGGAGATGAGACAGGAAAGCTTCGTAGAATGTCGAATATCGAACTCCCTACCTCCCTACCTCCCTACTCACTTGATGTAGTATCCTGATACACGCCATTTGCCGTTTTTTTCCAGCATGGGCGTGACCGTCTCGATGGCTGATTTCTTGTCCTTGAAAGAGGTATCAAACTGGATGACGACATATTCTCCATCCGGCGCACCGGGCAAGGAAGTTGTGCAGGTCGTGTTTTTCACCTTCCTTGAGATTAGTCTGCCGAGGGGTTTCCTTGCAGCCTGAAGCGATTGATCCCATTGTTTCTGAGCAAGCCCTTAATTCAACAGCATTGGTCTTAGACCAGCTTATCGGGTAACAGTTGTTCTCCAACGAGATGCATTTCGTAATTTTCCACTACGACCCGTTTTCCTTTCGGGAGCACACGATGGCCTTCCGCTTCCAGCCGCTTCTTCTGCCCCTCAACGCCACCGGGATATTTCGGATTCAATTCCCCTCGGGATTTGAGAGTTCGCCAGAACGGGGTTATCTCTCTCTTGCCGTGGGCTTCATCTTCCGCAGCGGCCTCAGCGGCAATACGTGCAAAGATGCCTGTAGTAATCGGGCATGCAATACCGGCCCCGTGTTTCGACGCCAGAATCATGCGAATGTGATTTATGGTGATGAGTTTTCCCTGGGGTACGTGCCTCATAATTTCATCTACTTCCAGCGGGGCCGGAACTACCAGGGTACCTTCGCCCCATTTCCTGCTCATCTCTTCTGTGATGACTACGACTTTTGGCAGATCTTTGTCGTTGGCAAGCTTTTCATGCCACGTTTTTCTTCGGCCCACAGTCATGGCCCTCCTGCCCGGCAATACGTGTTTAGAGAATCGCGCAATCCTTCAATAATGTGATTTCATATCACAGGTGCGCTTACCGGGGCAATACAAAATTGTTGCAATCAAATTGCTCCCAGGTCGATGATTTCCACGCTGACCGTGTTCTTGCCGGCGATTGTCAGATGGGCCACTGTGACGGGAAGATTGAATCTCCTTGGGCCGGCGCTGCCCGGATTGAGATATAGAACGCCTTGCTCTTCTTTGACTGCCGGCGTATGTGAATGGCCATAAACCACGACCCTTATTCCTGCAGCTTGGGCGTCCAGGTCCAGCGACTGGATGTCGTGTATTACGTAGATCAGAGTCCTTTCAATCTCAACGAGTTCGGTCCTCTTTAGTTCTCCGGCCCACTCTCCTCCATCCATGTTTCCTCGAATAGCCACGACCGGCGCCAGTTCCCTCAGACTCTCCATAATCTCTGGAGATCCGACGTCTCCTGCATGGACGATCAGGTCCACGTTGCCCAGGGCCTTAGCGGCCTCAGGGCGAAGCAGACCATGAGTGTCTGAGATTACACCTACCATCTGCACGATGGAATACTCGGATTTGTCCGGCCCCTTTTCCAGATGAACAGTCTCCATTATGCCTTCAACAGCGTCCAGATACCGATTCCGATGAATCCAAGCCCGGCTGCGTAGTGCAAATGCTTTTCGCTCACGTACTGACAGATGGCGCAACCGGCCAGTACGCCGATGCCCGAAGCCACAATCAGGGCGAAAGAAGCGCCGAGGAAAACGGAGAGCTTGTTCACTTCCTTGTCCGCGGCAAACAACATTGTTGCCAGTTGTGTTTTGTCACCCAACTCGGCCACAAAGACCGCGGTAAAAATCGTGCACAAGACTTTTAGATCCATACGTTACTTCTCCAAAAATGATCTTGAACGGTCGCCAAAGAAATCGAAAATCGTGACGATCCCCTATGTCCGACTGGCTCCTATACCTGGTATTCCTTTCATCGGCAGTATTTGGCAATTCAACAAAGACTCGACCTGTGCAGTAAGAGGGTGTCTAAAGAGCCTCTTCCCAAAGTCCCGTCTTTGCTTCGCGCTCTCACTCTTAATCGATGCTCGGGTTGCGGGTTACGAGTTAACATCATAAAAACACTTTCATTTTTCTGGTTCAGCGTCTTGAGTTTTTCTTAACCCGAAACACGGAACTCGGAACACGAAACAGAGTTCTGCAAGAGGGCTCTCAGACAACGCTTTGCCACTTCTCCGAAACACCGCGATATGCAATCTCGGCCATTTCAAGGGTCATCTGCATCGAAGGATAACCGCATGCTGCAAGAACATCCCATTTCTCATTGCAATAGAAGAGGCAGAATGAATTGTCACGATCATATTTGCAGATGGCCAGGCCGGCGGCAGGGCCTAGGACCTCCCCGCCGACATGTAAGGTAATGCGTCCCGTATGGACGACCGATGCGTCTACTATTGCGTACTTCAGAACGTGCGCACCATGCAGTATCGCGGGCGGTTCATTCATGGCGATATCCTTTAGGAATCATCCAATTATCTCTGAGGCTCCCAGCGCTGGTTTAGGTTGAATTCTGTCAAAGTTTTCATGCTGCAAGTTCCGAAACTTTGAGATTTTAATATGTTAAGTCGTTACCCGTAGGGTGGGCTTTGCCCACCACAAAGACGACCGGGGTGACTCTCAATCCGCGATTTCCGTTTCGGTGGACGGAGCCCACCCTACCAGTGCTGAGGATGAATCTATCATTCTTTTTGAAAACTATGTGTGCTCTGTGCCCTCTGTGGCTAAAATAGTACAGGAATGCCGGTCCCAGATTCAAGAAGAAAAGAGTGACGAGGCTGTGACGGCTTTAATACGGAGATTCTGGTACTCAGCTTATGTGTCTTTTCGTTTCAAACAGACGGTCTAGGGGTCCGAAAAATGCTATAGACTTTCATAATGTTTTTGGGAAGGCAGCAGGGAGGGGATAGTACCTGTTCGTACATCCCCGACCGACAACGCACCCAAAAGCTTTATCTGGAAGTCTATAATATGCCGTGCATAGGTCAATTCCCAATATCGAATGTCCAATACTCAATGTTCAATTTCCAAGGGCACTTTTCCTGATTGGAAATTGGTTATTGAGCATTGAACATTGGACATTGATCCTAAAATGGTATGTTGGAAACTTCTGAGTCCCTTAACTCTCGCACAATGTCTCTCCGCATTTGGGACAATGACGAAGTCTTCCCCATGATGACAAAAAAGCCGGGCCCAGTGCTGCATTGCATTTTGGACAGCGGAACACTATGTGCATTGCAGCCACGATTGCAATCAAGGATATTAAAAACACCAACTTGATCCAACTTGGCTTATGCTGCCCCGGAGGGGAGATCATCCAGAAAAACAGCGTTATTCCAAAGAGGCACGCCAACAAACCCAAATAAATATTTTTCCTGTTGTTGTATTGCTTCTGGATTTTATTCATCGTTCTTATCTCCGGACAAGCAGCGTTTCCAGGAGCCCGTCGGACTTACCTGTCTGCGTGTCCGCACAGGCAGAGGGGATCGTCACGAGGAAGTGGAGGAACGAGACCAAATATTCACGAATTTGAGGCGCATGATAACCGTTCACTGTTGACCGTTCACCGTTCACCGTCAAGGTGCTCTTCAGCTATCACGAACCGACGTGGTGCATTTACGGGGGATACGTTCACCGCATACCGAACAAAATCTGTGCACGTTCTTTCGGTGAACGGTGAACGGGTACTGGCTGTTTCCTCCACTTCCGCAGTAGATCACCCCTAAGTCCGACAGGCACCCAGACAGCATACGTTATCAAAGCCGAACGGCCTGGAAATGAGGCTTGTCGTTACCGGGGCCCTGCAACTACCCGGTTGAATGCGAGAGATTGTCCCGCTTCAAGACCTTGACCTCACGGTTAATCCGTTTTGTCATCTGGGCCTCGGCCATCTCAAGATCGTAACGAGCCTGCAGGCGCATCCACACAGCGGCACTGGTCCCAAAAAAGCGGGCTAGCCGCATGGCGGTGTCTGCCGTAATGGAACGCTTGCCATGTACAATCTGGCTGATCCGTAATGCAGGGACGCCCATATCTTTTGCCACGCGATACTGGCTCAAGCACAAAGGCTTCATGAAATCTTCCAGCAAGACTTCTCCAGGATGAACGGGCGATAGCTTTTCCATTTTCTTCCTTTTCACTTGTGATAGTCAACAATCTCAACATCTCTCGCCTTGCCGTCCGACCACTTGAAGCAAATTCGCCATTGGTCATTAATCCGAATACTGTGCTGGCCTGCTCGGTCCTCACGAAGTTCCTCAAGTCTATTCCCCGGAGGGGCCAGCAGATCTCGCAAATCCTCTGCTTCATCCAAGTACAGGAGCTTGCGGCGAGCAGTTTGTTGAATATCCGGTGGCAATTTCTTCGAAACTGTGCCTTTGAATATTTTCTGTGCTTCAGTACCGGCGAAAGATTCGATCACATTCTGAATAATATCATGTGATGGTAATATCGTCAAGGGTAGTTAAGGGGTATCCGTTCACCGTTGACCGTAAGAACCTGAAAAGCGTCCCTTGGCAAAGAGTCACGGTGATCGCGTATTCCGTTTCGGTCTCCAGTCCCTGGTGCCAAAAGACCAGGAACCAGAGACCAAGAGCCAAATATTACCTGAAAGGCGCGAGGAACGTCTGTTCGGTGAACGGTGAACGGTCAACGGTGAACGGTTACATATCGTTGCCCCAGATCAGAGATTGTCCGTCGTGAAGGCCGCAATTTGATCGGTGATCTGCACCAGCATCATATTGTCCGTAGTGCCGACGGTGAAAGTACCGGCCATGGCATTCCCTTTCTTAAAGAAACTTGGATCGGCGATGATTTCGCCCGTTGACAAGTCGCGGTAGATGACCTTCATGCGCACCGCAGAACTTCCGGCCAAGGGCCCGACCCAGACACGAGCAGCGGCATTAATGAACTTAATCTCCTCTACAATCGGCTCGATTTTCAAGACTCTCCCGCCCGGAGCTTCTTCAGCATTTTCGCCGGTTACCAGTTTAGGAAAAATCTCCTTCAGTCTGAGTGTGATGTTCTCGTCAATTTTTCGAGTCGCTCTGCGGTTCATTTCCCCCTGCGAGTAGGGCTCCAGAATAACAGATGGAGAAAGCACGACAGCATCGAATTCGCTCAGTTTGGTCTTTACCGGTTGATTTGGAGATTTCGGTGCACAGATTCTTGTTGCACAGCCCGAGGCCAGAAAGGTGACCAGAACTGTGGCGAAAAGCAGGCGCGAGATTGCACGAGTATACATTTAATAAAGTACCTCCTTTTGGATTCTTTAGTACTGTCAAAACTTTTGCCACAGAGGGCACAGAGTTTCAAAAGAGTAGGGTGGGCTCTGCCCACCGAAACGGCAATCGCGGATTGGCAGTCATCCCGGTCGCCTTTATGGTGGGCAAAGCCCACCCTACGGATCTACGGATCACGACTTAACATATTCAAATCTTACAACTCGTGAAACTTGCAGCACGAAAAACTTTGATAAAATTCAAACAGAACCAGCGCTAGTAGAAAAGAGATATCAGTAGGTTAAGATGTCGTTGGTTTGCTCGGCACCCTCTGTGCGCCCTGGTGGAAGGTGATCTGAGAGGGTGTCCAAAAAGCCTCAATCTTGTTCAAGGTCAAGAAAGGCGATCCGAGTCTATCAGCACAGAGTGGTTAGCCCCATTGTCCTGAAATCTCCGTCAAAAGACACGGCGGGCATATTCTTGAGTTCTCCCGATACAAGGACGTATGAAAGCGAATCCACAAATGAGATACGCTTGTCCTTTCCGAAAAGATTGAATAGCCCGATAGCTTGATGGAGCTGGCTTTCGGTAGGATAGACGATGTTGTAGAGATCAATGGATTCGTTGAAGGTCAAAGCCTCTGAGTAGCCGTAGTGGTACAGAAGGACGGTCATAGTCTCTGAGATTATGAACCAGCAAGTGTGGATCGGAATTCGGTTTCGCTTAATCTCGTCAAAGAGTTCTAAGGCTCGTTTGTGTTTTGAGTCTTTCTTCGAGAACAGCGCAACAAAGAAACTGGCGTCACAGTAGACCGCCCTAATGTCCTGAAGGCTATTCATTTGCCTTTTCCATATAGGAGTGATTTGTAGTTCGAAGCCACTTCTCTCATCTGCTCTTCAGGCTCAGGGAGGGCCTCAATGGCATCAAGGACTTCTTGATAGCGGTCGCGTTCTTCAATCAACTCTATACGGGCATAGGGCTTGCCTCTTCTGGTAAGCTGCAGGACCTCGCCGGGCTTCAATATTTTTTGGAGTTGGGTCAACTTCGACCGCGCCTCGCTCAATTTTATTTTCTTCAAGGTCTTCGTCATGGCCACCTCGATACTCAGGGACTCGGAAAAAACAAATATACCATCTCCCATCCTGGCTTCAGGCCATCTTGGGCCGATTCTCAATCGCAAGATCCTCGATGTAGCTCGCTACGCCTGCGGTTTTGCTCAATCGAATCGGCCCAATCTGACCCAAATCCAGGCGCGATCTTGGTCTATTTGTTCTTTCCGAGTCCCTTAGTTGTACACAAGATACAGCATGTTCATCATATTCTGTACAAGTTGTCAATATAATAACAACGTCTGTTGCCTTGAACGACCACCTGCTTTTGGGATGGGGACATCATGCCCGCCTGCCATAACGCGGAGAGCAATCCGTTGAGCATTGATAGACGGGTCGTTCGTACAGACAAAGAACAAACGGACAAAGAAGCCGGCAGCCTTTGCTCTGCGTACAAATTCTACCTTTTCCGGCGTAGAGAACACTGTTTCAACTGCCATGCTGGTCATGCCGGCCAAGCAGTCTTCCCGCATTTCTTTAGCTCGATCAGCGGCTTTGATTATAGCTTCCGGCGAATTCCAACTGCCAAACTCCTGCTGTGCAATGATGTCAGGATTGATATAGACGCAATCTTCCATCCACTCATGCCGCAACAGTTTTTCGGTAATGGTCGTCTTGCCTGCGCCGTTTGGCCCGGCTACAATGATAAGCCTCGGTCTCGATATATCTTTCATGTCTGATTAGGACCTGGCTGTTTAGACATCGCCTCGTGTATTACAGCCTGAAGTTTCCTGAAATGGCAAGCCAGTGCTTCGCGTTTGCGGACGCGGGCCTCTTCGCCAGCCTGTTTTATTAGAGTAGAAAGTCGCTCTTCTGCGGTTTCCTGGCTCTTGTCATTCGAATCATCGTCTTGTTTCATGACACGATTAACCCCCAATAGTAATTAGACTACCCAACGCAGGGCTGAGCCGACGCGAAGCGGTCGGTTTCGTGCCACTGGTCTTCCCTGAGCGGGGCGCCGGGAAGGGGCGCCGGCTCGGAAGCGAGCCGCGCCGGCCTCAGCCCTTCCAGAAAAATCAAACCCCGTTCCACGGTGCGCGTATGGATTTTATAGTGGATGTGGGTTGGTAAAGCAAGCTCAAACACCCACACATGCTATGTTGATTCAGACTGACGGGCAGACTCTGTAATGGTGGGACCCCCTGCCGGGCGGAAATAAGGGGAGTATACGAAACAGGAACCTCATGATTCCCACCTTGCAGCACGGCCAGACGGAGAAAACCCGATGTTGCGAGGTCCTCGCGGTTGGCTCACGTTCAGCCTTTGTGGCGGCACCGCGAGGGCAACATAAAGTGTAAATCACCATAACGTTCCCAGGATTGACAGGATTGATGACTGTTTGGGTGCCGCAAAAACGAAATCCTCATTCTCTTTACGTGCTCCGCGGTGAACGGTTACGGGCATTCGCAATCTCTCGGAAGTGCAAGAAGTGGTCACCGTCCCCTGAACCCCGCTGGGACTACACAGGGTGCCGGCATGACGAACAGCGCGGGAATCCGACCTGTTACGTGTTACGAGACCGTCAGTAGAGATACCCGAAAAGCCAAAGCGGAATCCGGTTCCCCTGGCCGATTTCGATGTTGTCCAGGGCCAGCCGGGCGTTATCAATGTCCCTGATCTGGCTGCTGTCCTTGTTTTTGCCGCCAACTTCAAAGGTAATGTCGGCATTCACCAGGAAATCCCCCTTGGCCGGCACTGATACGCTGTGGCCTACACGGAGCATGTTCAGGAAAAACGTCTCCCGCATCGCGCCGCTGTCCGGCGCCTTGCCACCCGCCATGGCATAGTAGAGGTTCGGATTGTTCAGGTAGACCTTTTCGGGCTTTTCCATTTGCCGCAGTCCTTTGCCGCTTCGCGAAACCGTCAGGATCACCCCCGCATCCTCAAGATATTTCAGGTAGGTCTTCAGGGTCCGTTCGTCTCCGATCCCCAGCAGGTTCTTGAGCTGTTTCAGGTCTGGGGTGAAAGGAACCATTGACGCGACGATCGACAGGAGCCTCTGTATCTTCCTGATGCTGGCACCGTTCAGCGACTGATGGATGGCGAGGAGGTCGCCTTCAAGCGTGGTATGAACATTCTGCTCCAGGGTCATGTAGAACTGGGCCTTGTCCCCGTATTCCCGGAAATACGGGTAGTAGCCGCACTCCAGATACTCCTTGAAAAGAGCCAGCGCCTTCAGGCCGTTCTTCTCCAACTCCCCCACAATGGCGTCGGCAGCCTGCTGGTGCCTGGTGACAATGGTGTCGAGCGCCAGGCTGTCGAAATAGAGGTTGAAGTTCATGCCGATGTCTTCGCGAAACGACATGCCGTACATGCGATAGACGATGGCGCGCCTGCTCAGGTCGTGGCTTCCTTTGGTTATTTCCAGGGCCGAACTCCCCGACGCCAGGATCTTCAGGTTGGGGAAGGTATCGTAGATGCTTTTGAGCTCCATGGACCAATCGGGATACTTATGGATCTCATCGAAGCAGATAAGTTCGCCGCCAAGCTTGTAGAATTCGTCGGCAATCTCGTAGAGCGAGGAACGGGCCACCAAAAAATGATCGGCCTGCAGGTAGAGGGCCTTGCGATTGTAGGGGTCATTAGCGTATGTGCCCAGCAGACACTGAACCATGGCGGTGGTCTTGCCGATGCCCCGCTGTCCGACAATCATGGAAAAACGGTTGCTGAGGGAATGGTCCCGGAGGAAGTAGTGTTTGAATTCCCGATTGCGGATGCGGAGGAAGGTCTGGCTGAGGGAAAAGAGGTCATCTAGCATATCAGTCTCCGTGTTAGGATTGCACCACTATCATAATTCGACTTTATTGGTAATGCAATACTATTTGATACTGACCTGATGACCCCGGCTGAAAACGCTACACTCTCTGGTAATGAGCGGTGTATAGAAGGTCTTCATCCGCCTTAAACTTGGGGC
>JAZDGK010000096.1:0-3104 GCA_043806955.1 Pseudomonadota bacterium
AGAAAAAGAAATAACTTCTCTCCGGGCTTGAATATCGGGTTGCCATATTCTTCCGCCCAGCCGACTGCTCCCATCTGGGATATGATGATTTCCTCGTCAGCTTTGCCCTTTACTACTCTCTCAATGTGGAAAGCCGACCGCGTCAGATAACTTCGATTCTTGAGCGACTCGCTTTTGGTTGCCTCATCCGGAACTACTTTGATAATCCGGTTTATCGTGCCGACGACGATAAGGTCGGCATCGGCAGCCAGTCCTCCGAGGCTTCCATAGCCTTTAACGTAATCGAGAAATATAACGCCGGTGGTATTTCCGCTGAAATCAGGCAGGAGGCTTCCCCGGCTGCAACCTGGTTGCGTTAATAGAGCAGACACCACCAGCAGAGTTAATGCGGCAACGGTAAGCAGCTTTTTCATTTCGGACTCACCTTTCCTAATTGAGCTACCCCTACTCCAATCACCACAAAGCTCAGGATGAAACTGACGATCTTCCAAACCATGAGCCTCACTATCCAACCCGGCAAGAGTTTCATTTCAACCTCTCCGTAAGGCTGCATTACCCTAAGAGAAGGTACGTAATCCCACTCAGCCCAGCCAATAAACCAGACAAGAGAGATGGTGATAACTACACCCAGCGCTATCTGGGCAATAGCCAGTTTACGACTTCCGGTCTTAAAATATTGGGCTATGCCGCAGCCAAGTACAGACAGACCCAACACGGGATACAGAATCGTCCAGGCGTTTAGAGCCGGATTCGGGCGGAGCATCGGCATAATACGTATTCGGTTTCCATCCGGAGCAATCCCTTCCCAAATATGATAGCCATCGCTTAAGCTTCCCATCCAGTATACTAAAAAGCCGACTATCAGCGCTCCTAGTATAATCTGGACAATGGCTAGCTTCCTCATTTTAACCTCCGTCATCTACGGAACGAACGATTTTATAGCTTGACCAAATTCGTCAGGGAGCAAGATGCCTGTTGATAACAATCCGGTATCAGGCAAGAAACTACGTCTTACTACTGTACCGTCTTTGAGATGAAATGCAATGAAAACGTTTTGTTCTCCTCCCGGTGGCACGAGCGTTTGGTCGACTGGCGCATTGAGCACCATCTCAACCAGGCTTGAGACCAAACCAGCTTCTTTGATGGAGGCTAGCTCGGTCAGACCGTCAATGGGACTATTAATGCCGATATATTCCACCTTGCCTGCTATGTCGAGCAGGTCTGCCCCTTTTCTGGCGTGGGGATTGGTGGCGGCCTCAAAAAGAATCATTCCATTCTCCATCTTGGCCGCCAGGCGAAAGCTGGGCGAATAACCGCGTATCGAGTAGATAGGCGTCCCTTCTTCGAGGTAGGCGGCGTCGCCGTTCTGAATGCGATAACCCGATCCGTTTTTTATATTATCAGCCACTTTGAACCCGACGCTGTCGTAGTACTTGAAGTCTTCGTCCCAGTAAGATTCCAGGGAAACGAACTCCCGTTCGTACATGATATCGTTGAACTTGATAAAATTGATCCATACGCTAAGAGCAGTTCCCTGTCCTGGCGACGCGGGCGTCTCGGTAAGAATGGTTTTCTGTTCCGGCAATGCTAGCGTTACCAGTAGAATGACGACCGTGATAATCACCACCATTGCGGCGGCAATAGTCCCCTGCCACATCGTGCGGCGCGGTATTTCTATGCCCCAGAGCATGAATGATTGGTCGTTGGAGCGCTCTTTTTTCTCCTGTTCGGCGAGTCGGTGTATGAGCTCTGCTTTTAGATTTGCAGTGAATTCTTTTGAAGGTTTTTCTCGAAGGGACGCCATTTTGCTGGCAAAATCCAGGGCAGTCCGCGCTTCATCATCTGAAGGCTCCTTGATTTCACTCTCCCGTCCCGCCAGGATGCGGTCCAGATTTTCCAGTAACTGTTTGTCTCTTTCTGTACTATTTTTCATCTTGCCACCCCGCGAATTCATCCCTGAGTTTACGCATTGCCCGGCACAGTATTGTTCCTACGTTTGATTCAGACAGGCCCGTAATCTTCGATATCTCCCTATTCGTCATCTCGCCACTGAATTTAAGTGAGATAAGTTCCTGTTCCGCCGGCTTCAGCAGTGAGAGACAATCATGCAACTTGCGAGCTTCTTCCGAGCGCAATAATTCTACATCGGGCGATGCTGAAAATGAAGTCGCCCCGTACTCTGTTTCTCTGTTCTGGAGTTTTTGCTCCCTGCCTCTTTTCCGGTAATAGTCGATGACAGTATTACGGGCAATCGAGAAAATCCATGTGGAGAAAGCGGCTTTCCCGGGGTCATACTTGGCAAAGTTGGTCAGCGCCTTACTGAAAACGTCTGATGTCAGGTCTTCCGCGGCGGTCTTGTCTCCGACCCTGTAATTCACATATTGGAATATCTTTGGGACGTACTCCTCATAAAGCCGTCCGAATGATTCGGCTGTGGAACCATATTTAGCCTCGGTAACAATATTCATAGCTAAACCAAGAAACGCCTTTTCTTTACACGACTATCAGTATATACGAAGAAGGCAGGAAAGTATCACAACGCTATGCAAGAATTATGACCTAATCCCCTGTTCCGGTTACGCTGTAGCCGCTAGTGGCTTCAGCAGAAACGAATATCCAGTTTTGGTCTGTATTACCGTCAAACGTAAAGCGTTCCCCATAAGACTCTGTCCGTATGTATCCAAAATTAACCGTTTCTCTCCGGCTGAAAGAACTGATCAGCGAGAATCTGACTTTATCTTCGGAATCCGATATTACCTTTACCGGCACTCTGAACTCTTCTACACTTACGCTTTCACTGACATTAAATGGCCCTATATACAGATCCCGCTCCACGGTATTTTCGGGTATTACATCGTACCTGGGCGCAAGTCGTATCATTTGAAAGGTTGGGTGTCTTTGCCAGGAGATAATTTGAGCGGCATAGCCCAGTTTGTCAGAAGCAAGAACGTGCACTAAAGGGAGAATACGCTCAGACGTACCCTTGTCCGAGACCTTTACATCAGGAGTACGTTCGGTTATATCAAGCTTCAACATCCTACCGTATTCACTGTTTACAATCTCATGGTTGTAGTTCCCGTTGTTAATGACCTTGGATGCAAACT
>JAZDGK010000097.1:0-6359 GCA_043806955.1 Pseudomonadota bacterium
TCACAGCGATAATGGGTTTGACAGGATTCCTTTCGCGATGCACCCCAGGGTCTTCGCTGCGTTGGGTGCGGACCTGGTTACCAATGATGTGGTTGCCGTTATCGAACTGGTTAAAAATGCATATGACGCTTTCGCCTCTAACGTCTGGATACGGTTTCACAAGAATGCCGAAGGCAAGTTTCTGGAGATAGAAGATGACGGTCAAGGAATGACCCGTAAGGTTATCGAACAGGCATGGTGTATTGTCGCAACACCTTTCAGACAGGACAACCCTTATTCGAAAAGCGGCGATAAACAAAGGCGGGTTGCCGGGGAAAAAGGGTTGGGCCGTCTCTCTGCGGCCCGCTTAGGTGACCGCATTCACATGCTTACCCAAGCTCCCAATTCTCCCTGCTGGGAGGTTGAGGTTAATTGGAAAGCCATCTCCAAAGGGGATGATTTATCATCCTGCTTTGTGCGCTGCAGAAAGTATCCTTTCGATTCCCCATTCAATGAATCGGGGACTCGACTCCGGATCCACGAATTAAGGGAAGTCTGGAACGAAGAACGAATAGCAGACCTGGAAGACAATCTTGCCAGGCTGATTTCTCCGTTCGTGGATGTCGGTAAGTTCAACATATTCCTTAGGCCTCCCGGCTATAAGGAAGCGGAGATCGTAAAGATAACGTCTCCGGAGTTTCTCTCAACGCCTAAATACTCCATCGAGGGTGAAGTTGACGGGAAGGGAAACATTGATGCCCTATACAGATTCAATCCGATTCGGGAAGGCAAGTCACGCGAAGAACCGTTGAAGTATAAATGGGAACAAATCTATGATGTCATAAAGGAAGAATCACGTCGGTTTCCGTTCAAACAGACCAGAACCCATTGCGGGCCATTCACTTTTGAATTACGCGCCTGGGATATTGGAGGCGATGATACACGGGAAATTGCCGAACGATTCGAACTCCAGAAGAGCAAAATTCGGAAGGCCATCAAAGTTCATAAGGGAATTTCCGTGTACCGTGATGGAATCCTCGTCCTGCCGAAATCGGAAAGTGCAAGGGATTGGCTTAATCTGGACCTGCGGCGTATCAGCAGAGTCGGCACGCGTTTGAGTACAAACCAACTGGTGGGATATGTGGCGATATCGGCCGAGCGAAACCCTGATATAGAGGATACAAGCGACCGGGAGCGGTTGGCATCCGGTCTGGCCGTCGCGGAGTTCGAAGAGATTCTTAAGGCAATCGTGGCGTTGCTGGAGAATGAGCGGGACATTGACAGGTCGAAACCGGAAAGGGAGAAACCCCTTGAAGACCTGTTCGGTCAACTGACGGCAGATGAATTGTTATCGGACGTATCCGATCTCGCCGAAGAGGGTGCCGATGTCAAAGAAGCCGTTCAGTTGGTCCGGGCTTACAACACAAAACTGGAGTTGGCCCGAAAATCGATCCAGGAGCGGTTTATTTATTACAGTCGCCTGGCGACCGTGGGAACGATTGCCCAAATGCTGGTTCACGAAATAAGGAACCGTACCACAGCGTTCGGCAGTTTCCTCTCGTTCATCAAGGACAGATACGGCCCTTTCAAGGATGCCCAGCTGGAGAAAGAATACCGCCATGCAGACGAGGCGGTAAATTCGCTTGAACGACTTGCGGATACTTTCCTTCCTCTTGCAAGTCGCGGCTTCCGGCGCAGGAAGAGACATTCGGTCCTGGAAGATCGAATACGCGCTTGCCTGAATCTCCAAAAGGGTGAAATCGAACGGAAAGGCATCGAGTACCAGGTACCCAAAGGAGAAACGCATGTAGCCGTCGATCCGGGGGAACTGGATGCCATTCTGCTAAACCTGATTACAAACGCTTTTTACTGGCTTGGGCAGGTACAGAACGGTGAAAGGAGGATCAAATTCCAGGTCAATCCGTCGAATGATGGAACCAGGGTTCACGTCAGGGTTCACGACAATGGTCCGGGGCTTTCCGAACAAGACAGAGAAAAGGTCTTTTGGCCCGGGTTCACGAAAAAACCCGGCGGTATCGGCATGGGATTGACGGTCGCTTCGGAGTTGGTTGCCGAATACGGGGGCAGAATGTTCATCGCATCTTCCGGCTCGTTGGGCGGGGCTTCCTTCGGCTTCGATCTGCCCATAAAAAGAGGGTGAAATGCCATTATTGAGGATCCTTTTCATCGATGATGACGAGAAAAGTGTTCGGCCGGCGTCTGAATGGGCCGAACGCGTTGCTTTCTCCTGCAGAGTTGTGTCATTTATAAGATTTAAGGAGGATCTGGAAGATTACCAGCCGCATATAGCCATTGTCGACCGGATTGAGGGCAAACCGCCAGAGGGCACGGACCAAGGGAGGTTGGTCTTCGACGAAATATGGGAACATCGGTTCTGCCCTGTCGTCATTTACTCCGCATTCCCCGAAGACGATGAAGACGATCGAAAGAGGCATCCTCTCGTCAAGAGAGTTACCAAAGGTGCCGATCTTGGACCATTCACGGAGGCAATTGAAATTCTACGGCCTCATGCCCAGGGAATTGAAGACGCTGAAAGGCATATACGTGGGCAGTTTGCAATAGCGCTTCGTGAGGTGGCTCCATACGCGGCTTCAATTTATGGTGAACCGAAGGAATACAATGAAGCCGTAATCCGGCATGGCAGGAGACGATTGGCCGCACTCATGGACGAATTGTCTCTTGGCGCGCTGGCCAGTTGGGAGCATTATATCCATCCGCCCATCAGCAAGGATATAATAATGGGTGACGTGATTCGGCAGAAAGAGGGCAACCCAGAAGATCCAGGAGCATTTCGAGTCGTACTGACTCCATCGTGCGATCTGGTTGCTTCCGGTAAACGTAAGCCCAAAGTTGAAGAAGTTCTTGTAGCTGCTTGTTGCTCTCCGAAGCAGGGTATCAAGAGTACCGCACTCAAGGACCATGATCCTAAAAAGCTTCGCGAGACTTTGATCAGTGCAATGTTGACTCAAGGTTTTTATCAAAAGATCGTGCCTTTCCCGATTCTGAAGGGGAAGATCCCCCCGATGATGGCCGATCTTAAGAAATTGGATCTGATTCCCATATCGGAGATTACCTTGGACGGAAGCGGGAAGTACATCCGAATTGCCTCTTTGGACAGTCCGTTTCGTGAATTGATATCATGGGCTTACATGCAGATCGCATGCCGGCCCGGTCTTCCTGATCGAGATTTCGAATCGTGGAGGGACGAGATAATTAAGGCATATGAGGATGAGAAGTAAGGTGAACTCAAAAAAAGAGCCGGTGTCGGCTTTCGATTTTTTTTCCGGCGCCGGTGGTTTGACCCGCGGGCTCCTCGATGCCGGCATACGGGTAATTGCGGGGTTCGATTGTGACGGCAAGTGCAGGCAGTCATATGAGAATAATAATCCGGGTGCCAGGTTCGTTGAACTCGATATTCACAAAATCACATTGAATGATCTTAGGACATATGCTCGTGGGGAGCCGTTTAATAAAATGCTTTTCGCCGGCTGCGCCCCGTGCCAGCCCTTCAGCAAGCAAATCAGGTATGGTGGAAGTCATCATGAAGCAACGCTTCTGGCGGAGTTCGGGCGTCTGATTGAGGATGCATTGCCGGGTCAGATTTTGATGGAGAATGTCCCCGGAATTGCACGCATTAAAGGGAATAGCACCTTTAGGCGTTTCCTCCGGATGCTCGAAAAAAATCGGTACCAGTACGAATACGGCATTCTCGATGCAAAAAAATATGGAGTTCCGCAGAACCGGAGGCGTCTTATTCTCATAGCGATGCAGAGAGTCAAGCCAACCCTACCCAAAGCTACGCATGGTCCCGGTCGTTTGCCGCACAGGACGGTTCGGAATGCCATTTCGCATTTCCCGCCGTTAAAAGCGGGAGAGACTGATCTTGGGGTCCCGAATCACTGTGCCGCATCAATTAGCGCCGTCAATCTGGAACGGTTGCATTACACTCCTCACGACGGCGGCGACAGACGGTCATGGCCCAGCCGCCTCAGACTTGCGTGTCATATCGGCAACCATGAAGGTCATACGGATGTTTACGGAAGAATGTCGTGGGATGCTCCGGCTCCGACACTTACCGGTCGATGTAATAGCATATCCAATGGCAGATACGGCCACCCGGCACAGGACCGGGCGATAAGTCTTCGGGAAGCGGCTGCTTTGCAATCGTTCCCGGATGGATACGTCTTTTTTGGCACCCAAAATCATGTGGCACTTCAAATCGGAAACGCCGTTCCGGTTCGATTAGCCGAGGCACTCGGGAAGCATATCGTGACCCTGCGGAACGGTAATAACCTCTGGTGAAAGTAAGCCAGCGGTTATACATGGAATAAAATCCCGTAAAGGCGCGTTAGGCGGACCCAATACCGATTTTCCGCATAGTATGCGGATCTATCTAATCACTGTTAGGGGGCACGTGGATCCACGGAAGCTATTTGTTGACCAGCGGCTGATCGGGTCGTGCGTTTACTGTGGCGGCGACCCCGATACGCGGGATCATGTTCCGTCCAAGATTCTCTTGGACGACCCGCTCCCGTCTGATCTGCCGGTCGTCGAAGCATGCTCGAAGTGCAACGGTAGCTTCTCGCTTGACGAGCAGTACCTCGCCTGCTTCTTAGAGTGCGTCCTCGCCGGTTCAACGAACCTTCTGTCACTGTCTCGCGAGAAGATCAAGGCTGTGCTCGCGCGAAAGGTTGATCTCGCTGCGCGCATTCAGGCCTGTTGTCGAACGGGAGAAGGGGGTGGCCTGACTTGGCAACCGGAGGAGAATCGTGTGCGGAACGTCGTACTCAAGCTCGCTCGCGGACACGCCGCGTTTGAGTTAAGTCTCCCCCACATCGACGAACCGAATGAACTGTACATTGCACCGCTTGCCGTGATGTCCGATGTTGATCGCGCTGCATTCGAAAACGCAGGCGCCGGTGAGGCTCCTCTATGGCCCGAAGTAGGCAGCCGCGCGTTCCTCCGCGCCTGCGGAGCCAGCCCGTACTCCGACCAATGCGGCCCATGGGTCATTGTTCAGCCGGATCGCTACCGTTACACAGTCGACCAGCAGGGTGGGGTTACTGTGCAGATGGTCCTCTCGGAGTACCTAGCTTGCACCGTCGCTTGGTTGTGAATGGTTGCCCCATAACAACCGGTTGCACCGGACGGCGTTCCGCTGCCGCTGAACCGGAACGTTATACGCACTTTCAATCAAAAATCATCAATCCTTGAAGTTGAATAGTCCTCACACTTTGTAAGTGAAACAGAGATTCAAAGATAATCGGGCGCTGTCTGACGGGTTAAATCTTGTCTATCGCAAATAAATCTGTCTAATTTCGGAATGACTTGTCGTGCAGTTTTTCATAAATACACTGCCTTTACTCATCCTCTTAGTCATCGCCTTTTATTCTATTAAAATACCCTTACAAAAGGCATACGTTTTTGAGAACTCTTCCAAGTTGTGGCTCATCCACGTCGTTCTTGTTACAGGCTCCCCCGTTCTTTTCCTCCTCGTGTTATCCTTTGAGGGTTTAGGTCGACACATTGAAAGCCTTTTAAACCAGTTCTTCCTTTGGCACTCCAATTATGGCCTTCTAGCAGGTATCGTTTACGTTACTCCTTGGCTCCTACACGATTTCCTTTTCCTCCTACCGCCTATACTAGCCTTCCTATCCTATTTCTTATCTCCAAGCATCATCAGAAGGTATGAAAATTTAGTCCCCGCAGAAGAAGAAAAAGATGAAATGATTCTTTCGTACAAAGAGTCTATCTCTTTTTTTCAAAACGTATTGCGAAGGGTGATGAGCGCGGCAGGGCTTCCGTGCAGACCAAGCTTGTATGTTAAAAAGTTGTTGGTGCCTAATTGTTACGTATTCGGGAAGAACTCGCTCAATTTTTCCGTGGTGGTGACTACTGGACTTTTGGATTCGGTTAAAGAAGGCGTCATAAGTGTCGAGGAGGTCGGTGCTATCGTGAGTCATGAGATCGGGCACGTTTTGAACAGCGACCTTCGCTTGGCTTCTTCTGTAAAAATGTTTTCAGACCTGAAAGTTATAAGGTTTGTGATTTTCGGAGTATTCTCAGCTCTTCTTCTCATATATTTATCAGGTATAGGCCTTAACCTTTATTACAATCCAAGCCTCACCATGGCAGAAAAGCTGAGCAAGAGCTACGAATCCCTGAAGAGTATCTCTGTCTTCATCCCTGCTTTTTTACTATTGTATATGCTTTACGCGGCTGTTGAGGTATTAATAAGGACAACTTTTAAAACGAGGGAGTTCTTTGCTGATGTTCAAGCCCTTCGAATACTTGAAGACGAGAACACCTTTGTCAAAACGCTAAGAAAGATTTCATCTCCATTTTATTTCCTCACAGCA
>JAZDGK010000098.1:0-8034 GCA_043806955.1 Pseudomonadota bacterium
TCCCTGGGATGGGTCTTTTGATGAACCCGTTTGAGATCGAGTCCCAATGCCCGGATATAGACCTGGGTGGTGTTCAGGCAGGCATGGCCGAGCATTTTCTGCACCGCGACGATATCCGCCCCGTTTCTCACCAGGGATGTAGCAAAACTGTGCCGGAAGGTGTGCGGAGTGACTTGCTTTTTGATACTGGTTGCCCTGGCATAAGCTTTCACCATCTTTTCCACCGCCTGTATGCTTATCTGTTTTCCATAGCGGTTGACGAACAAGGATCGGTTCAGTTCCGGCTTGCAGCCGGGTTTCTGGTTTTTGGTTCCTGGTTTCTGGTTGGTGGATTCTGACTTCTGACTCCTGGCTCCTGACTTCTGCCTTTTCCCGGTAAAATGGGGTCTTACCTTTGTGATATACTCCCGCAGGAAGCGGACGGCGTGTTTGCCCATCGGGACTACCCTGTCCTTCTTTCCTTTTCCCTGGTTGATTCTGAGCGTCTGCCCTTGGATGTCGGCATCGTAGATGGTGAGGGAACAGAGCTCGTTTAGCCTAATGCCGGTGGAATAGAATACTTCCAGGATTGTACGGTCCCGAATGCCCTTCAGGGTTCCGAGGTTCGGCTGATCCAGTATGGTCCGGGCCTCCTGAGGGGTGAGCACGTCTTTTATCAGGCCGGTTTCCTTCTTCGGCTCCCGGATGAATTCGGCAGGGTTTATGAAGATAACGTTTGCCCTCTCCAGAAACTCAAAGAACCGTTTGATCGATCGCACTATTACGCAAATGCTACCGGTTCGATAGCGCTTATAGGAAAGGCCGGCAACGTAGTCCTCGACCATAGACCTTGTGACCCTCTTCATGTCCGTCTCGCCCAGGGCGGAAAGAAAGACCTTCAGGATATTGACGTAAGCCTTTATAGTAGCGGCTGAACGGTTCAATACCGTAAGGCGCTGTTTGAACCTCAATAAGAGATCATTCGCGTCATTCATTCCATGCTCCGCATAGGGAAGTGCCTAAAGTTATGGATGTGATCGATCTTCCTGAGTTCCTGAGTTTCCGCCCCGGCGGATCTTGTACGACCTGATTGAAACTGTCTTTGTCTTATTTGGAAGTATGGTTATGACATGCCTTCCGGTTCCGTATTCCTTATATATATGCTCCTGCCGCTAACCCTCGTAGTTGGGCTCAAAATCCCCGGAAGTCTGTACCGGTAAACTCTTTCCGCCGATTATGCATCTCCCTCGTAGTGGCCTCGAACCCAGGCTCGAACTGGGCTCGTAGTTGGCTTGTTCCCCCTCGTAGTTGCCCAAACTACCCTCGTAGTTAATAATCGTTCACCGTTCACCGTTGTCCGTTTACCGTAAAGAAAAAAGTATTCTATTCTTATTTCGTGTCTTTTGTGTGTTTCGTGGTTAAGCATCTTCTTCAATTCCTGCTTTCTCAGCTTTCCTCTTCAGTTCGTCTACATCGATCAGGCCGATCAGGAAGGGCTTGCCGTCTTCGCCGCCGCCGGTATAGACCAGCTCGTAGACGTATTCCTTCCCCCTCTTCCCGGCTACGGAGTAGATGTATTCCAGCTCTTCAAGCTGGCTGATATGCAGCCTTACCTGAAAGTCACTCCAGCCGCAGTATTCCCGGATGTCTCTCCGGCTGAACCGATAGTCCTTAAGCCCCAGGTCCTTTTCCCGGCAGGCTTTCTCGCTCATCTTTTTGATGTGCTCTAAAAGCTGCCTTGATGACGGGCTCAGTTCATCAAGCGATCTCCCCAGGACCTCGCCCGCCAGGTCATTGGCCCGGGCTATGTCGGCAAGGGTGACGTTCACGTACTCCATCGCCTGGCCGGCAAACTCCATGGTTGCAACCTTCCGCTGATACTGAAACAGGTAGGCAATAGCCAGGATTAGATTGATGTACTTCCTCTGATCGCGCCTGGCCCGGAGGCTCTTGCTGGTAAAGGTAAGCAGTTTCCCATAGGGATTTAGAACGCTAACGGGCCTTAATAATCGATTGGCTGCCTTGTGCTTTTTGGTGATGGCATCAGAAGCCAGCCTATTCAGCAGGCCCTGCATAGTATCCTCTTCTCGTTGCTTCTCAAGTATCCGCTCCGTCATCTTTTCAGACTCATCCATGGAGATGAAGACAAAGCGGTTGGCGGTCTCGCCGTCTATGTCCGGCTGGGTGGTGGTGATAAAGATCATAACCGGCCCTTCCACTTCGTGATCCATGGTCCGGAGCAGGCCGGTAGCCGGGTCCTTGATGGTATAGGCGATGGTAATCTTGGGAGATGACTGGATGCTCCGGATGGAATACATGGCCCCATTCATCCCGTCCAGTTCCTCCACGGCCAGGATCTTATGCACCAGACTCTTGCCCTCCTTGTAGAACAAGGCTTGATCGGTAAGTCGCGTGTATTTGACCCAGTCCTCTTCCGGCATGAGAGAGAGCACCTTGTCCTGAAGGTATGACTTCCCGGCTGCAGACCGGGACTGCACCATTATGGACAATGGCTTTTCCATCTTCCTCGATATCGCAGCTATGTAGCAAAGAAGCTTATTCATCTCCTCGCCTGTATAGCCGATCGTCTCAAAGTCGGAGATGATCTCTTCAAACATGTTGGGATTCGTAAGGAACGCCAGGGCCGCTTCTTTATCTTGGACGGACATTTCTTCCTGTACGGCCGCTGTTTCTGCAGGCGGTTTGTAACTCTCCGCCAGCTCAAGCAGCCGGTCGAGATCCCCGGAGATGGTCTGTTCGTCCTGCCCAAACAGATCCCCCAGGCCTTTAACCAGAAAGGCCCGGGACCTGGCCGAGTAGAAATCCACGGTATCCACATGAAAGCGCGTCTTTCCTTTGTCGGTCTTTACGCCTTTCACCGTGGCCTTAAGTTTCGTCTGGCCTTTGGTGATCCCCCGCAGTTCGTACCTCCGGCCGTTCACGGTGGCAGCAAAGCCGTAGTCGGTTACCGTGAACTCCTCGTCGTTTGCCTTCTTTTCTTCCTTAACTGCATCTACTGCCTTGGCCCTGTCTGCGTGCGCCGCACAGGCAGGCGGCTCCGGCCCGGGTTGCTGCATGAGTTCTTTGAACCGATCCGCAGCGCCGGCAGTTGAAGAGAAAAAACTGTTCACGTCTTCGCCGTCCGGAAGGTTTACGGGATGGACCTTCAACCCTTCCGCCGTGAGGCGGCCGGATATGGAAGCGGCAGCCTGCCTGCCGGCTTCATCCGCATCAAACGCCGTGTAGATGGTATTTGTCTGGTGTTGTCTGAAAAGGGTCAGGTGATCCTGGGTCAAGCCGTTCGTGCCATAGCAGGCAATGGTGTTCCTGATACCGGCATTTATCAGCGTCAGCGAGTCTATGACCGCTTCGGTGAGAATGATTTCCTTGTGGAGCGTTGCGGCCTGGCGGTTGAAGATGCCCCGCCGAGGACCTGGGAGATAAAGGTGGTCGGGACCGTTGCCGTGGTGCATCTCCGGTATCCGCCGGGCGTAGATCCCGGCCGGATTCCCCGAAAGATCATACAAAGGAAACGTGACGCATCCATAAAAGTGCTCGTGTCCTTTATCGTTCAGGATGCCCAGGTCTTTCAACTGGGCGAGGATCTCGCCGTCTCCTGGAAGAACGTTCAGAAGCGTGCCGTTAGAGAAGCCGACCTTGAAGGCAGAGAAAAGGGCATTGTCGGTAATCCCCCGGCTTACGAGATAGTCCCTGGCCCGCAGATCCTCAGCGAAAGCGGTATGGTAGAAGTCAACCACTCGGGATAAGAGCTTTAAATGCCTCGTTTCTGGTTTCTGGTTCGTGGTTCCTGGTTTCGGGTTCCTGCCTGCCCCGTGGAGTGCGGAGCCTACTCCATCGGGGGGTTCTGGGTTGCGTTTCTTCTGGTTCTTGCATTCTGGCTTTGCTCCATGCTCTATGCTCTTTGCTCCATGCTCCGTACTCCTGCCTCCCTGTCCGCGTCTGTCTGTGTGGGTCTGTGGCAAAAATCTCTCTTTCGTGTGTTTCGTGTTTTTCGTGGTTAAACCCTTCTCCGTGCTCTTTGCTCCAAGTTTTCTCACTGCTTCCGGAAACTCCACCTTATCGAATAGCTCGACAAACCGAATCACATCGCCGCCGGCGCCGCAGCCAAAGCATTGCCATAGGTTCTTGGTTGGATTTACGGAAAGGGATGGGTTGGTATCGTTATGGAATGGGCAAAGGCCGGTGTACCCTTTGCCGTTCTTTTTCAGTGAAATGCCTTTGGACTGAATCAGTGAAACAAGATCAACGTTGCGCTTTACAGACTCGATAGTCTCCTTTTCTATCATCTCTCGATCTCCCCGTATCGTTGCGAAGTGTCTTAAACAGCATGTCACGTAAGTGGTTCAGCGATTCCCGGAACTGCAGCGGATTAACCAGGGCCCGTCCGGCTCTGTACTCCTTGTCCAACCCGGCCAGTCCTTCGCCCTTGATCACGAAGTAGGCAATTCGCCGGCCGTTGCCCTTCATCTGTATCCCGCACAGATCCCCGCCCTTGCACAAGAAAAAGGCGCCTCTAAAAATATCCGTAGTCTCAAGACTGTGTACGTCCAATTTGCTCACCTCCTTTCTGTTCTTGATTTTCTCGGGGAGATACGTTAGAAAAAGAGAAAGGTTCCAAGGGATTACATCCCCTGGGATCTGTCTTCAGGGCCATCAACCTACGACCGGCCAAAGTCTCAAGGTTGATGGCCTTTCCTTTTCTGCCGAAGATCCCCTTAAAACTTGTCAAGTGAAAAATGAAGAATAGAACCTGATTTCTATCGTATACTGCTTTATAGTATTGCGCTATAACTTGTCAAGTGAAAAATGAAGAATCCAAAAAACATGGTGTATAATGACGACCATTATGACAAAGAAGTGTAAATCGAAGTTCATGGTCACAGCAGGCGAGACATTCGGCGAGAGACTCGCTAGAATACGCATAGAGAAGGGTTATACGCAAGTCGAGTTGGCTGAAAAGATGGGGATCATCCAGGTACTTATTTCTGACTACGAGCACGATAAGTTACGGCCGTATCATCATATGATCGCCCAGTTTGCGCAGGCGCTTGAGGTATCGGCGGATGAGCTCTTGGGCCTCACGTCCGTCAAGAGTGCACAGGATAAACCGAATCTGAAGCTTCTACGTAGAATGAAAAAAATTGAAGGACTGCCGCCAACACAGCAGAAAACCCTTCTTAGAACTATCGACACGTTTCTCAAAGGCGCAGAAAAGTAAGGAAAACCGTCTGCGTGCTCGGGCTACAGCCCGCAAAAAGCCGCGGTCTTCCGCTTCCTGCGCGCGCAGCCGGTCGATTTATAGCCCCCGCCCGCCCATGCTCCGAGGCGCCTCCGCTGGCGGAAGACTCCGGTCGCTCCGATATGCGGGAAGTCGTCTCCGTTCGGCGCGTCAGATAAGTGGCCACTTATCAAACGCGGTCGCCGTCATGCCGCCTGCAACTAAAGAAAAAGCAGGCATCACGCCGACAACTTCCCTCACTCCGCTGGACATAACTCATTATGTCCCCTTCCCGCATATCTCCACTCCCTACGCCTTCCGGCCACCTCCGGCGCCTCTCCGCATTCCCGTCTGCCCCCAGGGGCTCCCCGCAAACCACCTCCAAAATGAAAAGGGCGATTGAAGAAGAAATCTCCAAGCGCCCGTAATTCACAGAGCCGAACTGTTTTTGATCTATTTGTCCAATGTCGAGGCCAGGCCCCTCTGGTTTTTCTTCTTGAATCTACCTGATTGGGGAAAGTTGCTTCATCACATGTTGAAGCCCGAGTTTCTCAATGTGTTTATACCTCATAATCTTGTTCTGTGTATCTAGACGCAAAGCTTCCCTCAGGTAGTAACGGGATTTCTCAAGTTCACCTGTTTTAGCACAAGCGTTTGCCACCCACAGGTTGACAATCCAGCCGAAAGCGCCGCTATTGCCATCTAGTCGAATGCAATACTCTCCATAAAATCGTGCCTTTTCATATTTTTTCAGATGCGAATATCTATCAACAAGAATCATGCCGTCCTTAAGATTTGGATTCTTCCTAAAAGATTCCTCTCTCTCAGATAGCTGCGTTTCAGAAATACCTAATGTGTCTCGGACTCCTTCTACGTCATGCTTCAGTTCTGAAAGGAAAGGGACTGCTAAGACTGCAAGAAAAACGATTACAATCAAACCTAAAAGAAAAATGATCTTTTTTTTCACATTCATGCCCTTAGTGTGCACATTTTCGCCACATTTTTATGACTGCTTTTACGCATTTCCATGATTGCCCGGCCACCTGAAACAAAATGTCTTCGGTTTCCTTTAGTCTTAGACACCCAATTCTGGCGTCCATAGGGAAGGGGAATTGGTGGCACCATTCGCAAAATTGAGACGTTGGAACCGGGGTTGGTGCATTTTTTGGGTTCCTACCCTCTATGCACCAAAACCAAGCATTTTCACACCAGTCTAGTCGCTCGGAGAGTTTATCCCGCGTCGCATCAAGCTTGTCACCACATGCGCATCTTGCATCCCATGCGGCCGTCCAGCATCCGAAATCTAATGGTGACAAACCCTTCGCATCTAGGAACAATAAAGGATTATTCTTCGCGTATCTGTATAGATTCAAGCCACCTCTCTGACCAATCGGATCCGTCTCAATATATCTTCCCACCTTCGGATCATAATCCCTATGCCAGTTATAATGCAGTCCGGTTTCCTGGTCATAATATTGGCCAGCGAAGCGGAGATTGTTGGTCACCGTGGAACCCGGATCAACCTCGGCCTCACCGAACGCCTTGTACCTGGCCGACCAAACGACAGCACCGTTTGGGGCCGTCATCTGCGTTGGTGTCCCCAAATGGTCGTTGTGACAGAAGTAATACTGTCCGCCCTGCTTCATATATAGCGGATTGGTGGTCCAGGTGGAACCGGGTTTGTAGCCGTAGGAGCGGATCTCTGTGCCGCCGGCGTTGTATTCTCCGATCAGGCCCTCATCGGAATAGAGGAAGTAGGTCTTCACCCCGCCAACTTCCTTCGACAGCCGGCGCCCAAAGGGGTCGTAGTAATACGATGCTACCGGACTCCCGCCGCCATCTTCCACGCGCTCCAGGCGGTTTTCAACGTCATAGAAGAAGTTCAGCACCTCTGCGCCGTCTGCCTTCTGGATCAGGTTGCCGTTTTCGTCGTACCGGCATACTGCGGTCCCATAGCCGAGGAGTTCGTTGTTCTGGTCATACGACCACATGCCGGGAACAGCCGCATCCGTCAGGCGGTTGCCGAGGGGGTCGTATGTAAATGCCTCGTCCGCTAAAACCGGGTTGTCCACCGCCGTCAGTCGGTATAGCTCATCATAACCATAGACGTGGTTGCCACGTTCGGTCTGCTTCTCCGTGACGTTATCCATTGGACTGTACTTGTAGTCATAGGTCATGAAGGCATGCTCAGCCGGGTCTCTGGCTGTGATGGCTTTGATCCGCATCAGGGGATCGTAGGTGTATTCTTTGCGGCTGTTGCCGGGCAGGGTGATCGTCTTTGGTCTGGTCCAGGTGTAGGCGTTGTAGGTTATGCTGCCCTGACCGGGGATCAGGATGCTTTTAAGCTGGTTTGCGCCGTCATACGTGTATTCATACGTGGTCCCGTCAGCGCTGGTGAAGCTCTTCTTCCTCCCGTTTTTGAAATAGGCATAGGAATAGCCGAGGTCAAACGGGCCGTAGTCAACCAGCTCCGAGCTTTTCCGGTGGGCATCGTCGTAAAGGTAATCAGCGGAGGTGGTGCCGTCAGTGTAGCCAGTGAGGCTGCCGACTTTATTGTAGCTGAATGTTACCACCTTGGGAACGTAAGGTGCGGGCCTTCCCTCACCTTCGATCTCCCAGGAAAAGAGTTTCTTTACCGTCATTCTCCCCGCATCATCGTACTCATAGGTGGTCGTCTGCCTTTCGGCATCGGTCTTGCTTACAAGGTTACCCACTTCATCATAAACATAAGCGGTCTCCTGGCCCATGGGCCGGGTCTCTTTTATCAGACGGTTGTTCCGGTCGTACTCGAATCTCGTTACGCTGCCGTTGGCATC
>JAZDGK010000099.1:0-5925 GCA_043806955.1 Pseudomonadota bacterium
TAAGGGTCTGTCACGGAATAACTTGAGCATTCTGAGCGCCGATCCATCCCGTCCGGCTGCGTTGCTCGTCGGGTGCATACTCACGGTATGCGCCCTCCTCGCGCCTTGCCAGACGGGCGCCTCAGCACTCAGAATTGCGCACCTTATTCCGTGACAGACCCTAACGCACCCAAAAGCTTTATCTGGAAGTCTATACTTGCACCCCGTGCATGCACCACCGGACGGCATTCCTCTGCCGCCAACCGTGAGAAGCCTTCCTTGCACGTTCTGCTCCTTTGAAAATTGTAGCAACAGCCACCGACAGACGTCTGCAAGTCTGAGGGACGTGGACATAAAGGAGTGTCCCAATATTGCGCTGGATTTTGGTTCGGATTCAAGGCGCATCAAGGGGTGCATATCGGGATATGTAACCCTTGATGCAACACAGAAGCCGGACCAACAGACAAGCAAGATGGGATAATTATTTATGTCCACGTCCCTAAGAGGGTGTCAAAAAAAAGACACGAGAAAAAGGGACTTTCCTTCGTGTCTTTGTGTCTTCGTGGTAAAGGCTCTTGGTCGCGGCAGCGTCCTCATGTTTCGTGTTTCAGGTATCAGTGTACCGTCGTGAGATTCAGTGTAGAATTCGGGATGACTCCCTGAGTTTGCAGCATTTGTTGATCTCTTGGGCTCCGGGTCTTTATCCACTTCTCGTACAGGCGAAGAAGTCCCCCGGTGCTCTCTATATCCGTCGAATCCCGGACATCGGCCAGAACATCAACCAAGACCCTAAAATTCGTGGTTAGATCGGAGAACAACTCCTTTTTGTCCCGATCCCAGTACTCGCTGTCATATATGTGTGCAAGCGCATCATAAGAGTTCATGCCGAACCCCATATAATAATCCACGTCGACCAAGCTCCGGGTGAGGCTGTCCGAGAAGAATCCGGATACAAAGAGGGTCGAATCACCTATGGCCTTAAAGCCTTTGAGTCGTTCCGGCAGAGACTGCCTTGATAATCTGAAATAGATGATGCCGACAGGCAGGCGTTCAAGATCAAATGCCGGCTCGTCCGAGGGATGAGGCCTGGTGTATTCCGAAAGCAGATTAACCGCATACCATTCAGACATTTCGGAAAGGCAGACCCTCTGCTTTTTAATGGCATGTTTTACCTGTTCATAGAAGAATTCGAGTACCGATGACTTGACTTCAATATCGTTTCGTTCCTCTTCCATCTTTCACCTCCGTGTGCAATGATGGACATGGCGCGATCAATCCCTTTGGGTCTGTCACGGAATAAGTTGTGCAATTCTGAGTGCTGAGGCACCCGTCCGGCAAGGCGCGAGGAGGGCGCATACCCATGAGTACGCAACCGACGAGCAACGCAGCCGGACGGGATGGATCGGCGCTCAGAATGCTCAAGTTATTTCGTGACAGGCCCTTTATAGAATCAATCGGCAAAACTCAGCGTGAACATGAACGGAAAACAGCTTTGGGCGGTGCTGACGCAGCGATTTCGCAAGTCATACCGTCTCTTGGCGGTGGATCTGGGTAGGAGTCTGTCGGATTTAGGGATGATCTACTGCGGAAGTGGGGGGAACGGCCCAAATATCCCCAACTTTTCGTTGCATAGCAACACTATGCGCCTCAAATTCGTGAATATTTGGTCTCGTTCCTCCACTTCCTCGTGACGATCCCCTAAGTCCGACAGACTCCTTGGAATAGTCGTTCTATTTCGAGGATTTTGCAGTTGAGGATCGGACGAAGCTGGCCTGAAGCTGTGATGCATAAAGAGCCGAGTTATTTCTGAGCAAGCCCTTATAAGGCAGGTCTGGTCATTGCCGCTTTCTGGAAGCTCAAAAGCTTTTGTATGCCCTCCTTGGCCAGTGATTCCATTTTCTGAAACTCTTCGTTGGTAAAAGGCCTTTTCTCTCCCGATATCTGTATCTCCACGGATCTTCCGTCTTCGGTCATGACGAAGTTGGCGTCGATTTCCGCATGAGAATCCTCCTCATAGTTAAGGTCGAGCAGAACCTCTCCTTTGACGATCCCGACGCTCACAGCGGCAATGTTGTTGCGAATGGGCATCTCAATCATCTGACGCCGGTTATAAATATAGGACAACGCGTCATGAACGGCTATAAAGGCCCCGGTTATCGATGCCGTCCGCGTACCTCCATTGGCCTGAACCACATCGCAGTCAACCCAAAACGTCCTTTCGCCCAATGATGATAAATCAATTACCGACCGCAGTGAACGGCCTATCAGTCGCTGGATCTCAAGAGTCCGTCCACCCTTTCTCCCGGCGGTCGATTCCCTCTGCGTCCGTGTAACCGTCGCACGGGGGAGCATTCCGTATTCTGCGGTAATCCATCCGGTGCCGCTTCCTTTCAGGAACTGGGGCACTTTCTCTTCGACCGAAGCGGTGCAGATTATTCTGGTATTCCCCATCTCCACAAAGACCGATCCCTCTGCATGAGGAATGTAATTACGCATGAATGATATGTTCCTGATTTCGTCGGCTGCACGGCCATCAAAGCGCATTGAAACCCCTTTCTGCTTGTGCTTAATTGCAAAGGTCCTTGGTCATTCCCGTGAAAACGGGAATCCAGTGTTTTCGATGGATTCCTGCTTTCGCAGGAATGACAGGCCCCTCATATTATTGCATGATAAAAAGAATAATAAGAATTTGTCAATAACAAGGAACGGTCACAAGCCCGACATTATCTCTTCACAGGGTTGAGATACGAGATTAGCCCGGAATTGTCCATGTTTTTTCTTTTCAAAAAAAATATGACTATAAAAAAAAACTGGATAGACATCTGAAAAATCGGTAAGCTTGATACGCGTCATTTTTTGCAGCTTTCATGACCGGGGGAATCCCCGGGGAGCGGGACCATGAAAAAGCCTTTGGTATTGATAGTAGAGGACGAATCCGACATAGCAGATTTGATATCATACAATCTGAAAAGGGCGGGCTTTGACGTTGAGCTCTCACAGGACGGTCGTACGGCTCAATCTGTTGCTCAGAAGAGAATGCCTGATTTGATCCTTCTGGACTTGATGCTGCCCGACGTGGACGGAACCGATATCTGTAAAGAGTTGAAAGGCAGCGAACAAACAAAGCGCATCCCCATAATTATGGTCACGGCCAAGGGAGAGGAAATAGACCGGGTACTGGGCCTGGAGCTGGGAGCGGACGACTACCTCGTAAAGCCGTTCAGCCCGAGGGAACTCGTCCTCAGGATAAAGGCGGTTCTGCGGAGGAATACTTCTCCGGAACAGGAAAAGAAGGTGCTTGTCGCCCGGAATATCCAGATGGACCTGGACCGTCATTCCGCTACAGTCAATGGGGCTCCGGTGGCGCTGACAGTGACCGAATTCAACCTGCTTCACACCCTCATGAAGAACAGGGGCCGGGTACTTACAAGGGAAATGCTCCTCGACCAGGTGTGGGGCTATCACTTTGAGGGATACGCCCGGACGGTCGACACCCATGTGAAGAGACTGCGACAGAAACTGAACGACGCCGGAGAGACTATCGAGACAGTCCGTGGGTTGGGATACCGTTTCAGTGAAGAGGGAGCCCATTGAAACAGTTCAAATGGAAATTGTTTTTTTCCTTCCTGGCCGTCATACTGGCTCTCTTTCTTTCAACCCACATCTACCTGAGCGACTCTCTTAAAAAGACCCTCATTGACCATGCCTCTGCCAACCTTAGATCCCATACGTTCCTGGCGCGGACCGTGCTGGAACACCATTTCGATTCCGGAAGTCCACCGGGGGAAATAAACCGAATCATCAGACAAATTGCCGGCGACCTGCAGGCCAGGGTTACGATTATCGATCTGGAGGGGCGGCTCCTTGTTGATTCGACCGAGAACCTCCCAATAATCTCCAGAACCGAAAACCATTTTACACGTCCGGAGTTCATGGCCGCTCTAAAAGACGGCTTTGGTGCGAGCATACGTTTTTCCACCGCTCTGAGGAAAAGGATGGTCTACGCTGCGGTTCTGGGAAAACAAGCGGGGAGGCCCGCTTTTGTGGTCCGCCTGGCGTTGCCTCTTGATTCCATAGAAAAGCCCATAATGGCGGCCAAAAGGTATCTTTTCGCCGCTGCTTCGATCAGTATTGTCCTGGCTTTTCTTCTCAGCCTTTTTGTGGCTCAAGGGCTGAGCAAACCTCTGAAAGAAGTCACACTCGCTGCCAAAAATATAGCAGCCGGTAATTTTGATCATAAGATCTACAGGATTGCCGATGGCGAACTGGGGATTCTGGCCGAAACGCTTAATTCGTTATCCACCGAAATGAGAAACAGAATAAGCGATATTATGGCGGAGAAAAAGAAGAATGAGACCATACTGGCAAGCATGTCCGACGGCATCATGGCTGTTGATAAAGCAGGGACGATTATTCTGGTGAACCGTACACTTGAGAATGCTTTTGATATCAAGGGTGAGATAGCCGGCCGGACGCCGGTAGAAGTCATACGGAGTATCAATCTCCAGCAGGCGTTTTCGAGTGTTCTGAAAAATGGCATTCCGGAAAGGATCGAGATCACTCAAACCTATCCGAAAGAACGAGTCTTTGACGTCAGCGCTGTGCCGCTCGCCACAGCAGGCGCCATAAACGGCGCCATTGCGGTCTTCCATGACGTAACGGAAATGAAAAGACTGGACCAGGTGAGAAGGGATTTCGTGGCCAATGTTTCGCACGAACTGAAGAATCCCCTCACGTCCATAAAGGGCTACACCGAAACACTCCTGGAATGCGGTCCGGAAGATCCGGATGCAGTCCGTCCGTTCCTCGAGCGAATTGACCAAAACGCCCAACGTATGATAAATCTAATCAATGATGTATTAGCGCTGGCAAAACTCGAATCGCAAGAGGCGACGATCGCAGACGGAGTGATACATCTCAAAGAACTTGTCGATTCCTGCATAAACACAGTCATTTCTCAGGCGGAAAAAAAGCGTATAGAGTTCATCAGGACGTTGCCTGCCGCAGATCTTTCCATCCCCGGCGATTTTGAAAAACTGTCCGAAGCGGTTATCAATATACTGGACAATGCAATAAAGTATTCTCCACCGGGTTCCAGGATTACAGTGGCCCTCCAGGAACTTGAAAACGAGGTACAGCTCAGTTTTCACGATCAGGGAAGGGGGATTCCCAGACAGGATCTGGACAGGATATTCGAGCGCTTCTATCGCGTAGACAAGGGCCGGGCACGGGTCGACGGCGGCACGGGGCTGGGGCTCTCTATAGCCAAACATGCCGTCATGGTTCATAAGGGAAGAATCTGGGCCGAGAGCGAAATCGAACACGGTTCGGTCTTTCATATTGCGCTCCCCAAGGGAAACATGCCCCCTTCTACAGAAACAACCGCCGGTTAGTAACTGTTCACCGTTGACCGTTTTCCGTTCACCCAAAAAAGAGCGCTTCACACCATGATTGAGCGTCGGTAACGGTCAGTGGAAGGCACGATCCGCAACGGACTCTTCCCGCGAGAGCGTTTTTCGACTTTCTTGCGGACAACGGTGAACGGATACTTCGTGTTCAAACAAGTGTAACAGTTTCGTCACATATTTGTCACAATTGTGTACTTCCATTGGCACAAAGAGATAGTTTCATGCCTTTGGGCGAAGTTAGGATGCGTTACGAAATAAGCGTTACAAGATTGCGCCGGATTTTGGGCTGTATTCAAGGCTGCTTAAGGGGCGAGCATACTGAAGTATGCGACCCCTTAAGCAACGCAGAATACGGCCCAAAAGACTAGCAAGATGTAACAGTTATTCCGTAGCGCATCCTATAGACTTTCAGATAATGTTTTTGGGAAGGCAGCAGGGAGGGGATAGTACCTGTTCGTACATCCCCGACCAATAAGGGTCTGTCACGGAATAACTTGAGCATTCTGAGCGCCGATCCATCCCGTCCGGCTGCGTTGCT
>JAZDGK010000100.1:0-18751 GCA_043806955.1 Pseudomonadota bacterium
TTAGCTCACTTTGGCACTCTCCCACAATCCTTCGACATTCGTCATTCCTTGTTCGATATTCGATATTCCAAACAGCCTCCCGACCGTCTCGCAGCTTATGAGCAGAAACAGGGGGAGGAGGAGCTAACCGACTACCCCCCCTATTCCCAATATCGAATGTTCAATGTCCAAGGGCAGCTCTCCTGATTGGAAATTGGTTATTGAGCATTCAACATTGGACATTGATCCTGAAATGGTATGTTGGAAACTTCTAAGGATGCGTTACGAAATAAGTGTTATAAGATTGCGCCGGATTTTGGGCTGTATTCAAGGCTGCTTAAGGGGCGAGCATACTGAAGTATGTGACCCCTTAAGCAACGCAGAATACGGCCCAAAAGACTAGCAAGATGTAACAGTTATTTCGTAACGCATCCTAAGTCCCTTATACACTTCGGGCCGGAGGGTGACTCCCCCCGGCCCCGGTTCTTTTACTTTGAATCCTCGTCTGACTCGAACTCGTAATCCTCTTCAGACCGTTTTCTTCTTATGATACCCGGAAGTCTCTTCAGGAAGGCCATTTTGGAAGGGGATGATTCATCCTCGTCGTCGTCGTCTTCGCCTTCGCCTTCCTCTCTTCCCTTAGCTCCGCCGATCAGCGAAGCGAGTTCCTCGACGTACCCTCGCATCCGGTGAGCCTGCGCATTGAGCTCTTCTGCTGCTGAAGCGGCTTCTTCGGAATTGGCCGCGTTTTTCTGGACCACTTTATCCATCTGGCCCAACGAAAGACTTATCTGATCCATTGCCTGGCTCTGTTCATTCGAGGCCGTGGCTATTTCGGCCACCAGTTGCGCCACCTTATCGGCGCTGGTCGCCACTTCCTTAAAGTCTCCCACTGCGCCTCGGACCAGGCTTGAACCGCCATCTATCTTCTTTATTACGTCTTCAACACGATCGCTCGTGTGCTTTGCGCCTTCGGCAGACCGCTGTGCGAGCTTCCTTACTTCTTCCGCCACTACGGCAAATCCTTTACCGGCTTCACCGGCCCGCGCAGCTTCAACAGCGGCATTCAGCGCCAGAAGGTTGGTCTGGAATGAGATATCGTCGATAGTCTTAACGATCTTCCCTATCTCCTGTCCCGCTGAAGAGATCTCGCCCATCGAAACAGTCATCTGCGCCATGGAAACGCTGGCTTTTTCCACTATCTTCCGCGATTCACCCATAAGCGCATTGGCATTGCCGGCATTCTCGGAATTCCGCTTGGACATGCTGGCCACCTCTTCCAGAGAACTGGAAGTCTGCTCGAGAGCGGCAGCCTGCTCCGACGCCCCTTCGGCCATTTGCTGCGACGCGCCGGATACATCGCCGGCCGCGTTGGCCACCTGCTCGGACGAAGCATTAAGACCTGAGATTACCCGTTCCATATAAGAATTGATGGATCTGCTGATCCAGCCCCCGATGACGATCCCGAAGCCGATTGAAATAAGCCCTGCCAGGGCAAGAGCGGTCGTGGTCATCGCCGCAACTTTCTCCACTTCTTTGACTGCCCGCTCCTGGCTGGTTTCAGCCGACCGCGTCTTTTGCTGCCCGGTTTCACCGAGCTGCTTTATCAACTTCTTGGCCTCGCCGAATATCTGGGCCGAGCTCACCTGGGTTGAAAGGTTCTTCGAGACCTGATCAACCGCTCCATCTTTTGTCAACAACACGCCTCTCATGCCGGCAAAAGCCGATTCAACGTTTCCTACGGCTGCGCCTTGGCCTTTCAGCGCGCCTAACCCCTTTCTGATGGCGCCGATCTCGGCCGCCACGGCGCCAAACTGGCCTTCCAGTTTCGCCCGGACCTCATTCAGCTCCGCTACCGTACTCGCGAGCATAATCTGTCGAGAAGCGCTCTCAATAGTTCTTGCCAAAACGGCTACATTGGCGCTGGCGCCGGATATGCGGCCTACCGCGCTGACCATATTAATAGAGTCGCTCATTCTTCCATTTTCTCTGGGAATAATCAGCTCCAGATTATCTATTTCTCCGGCAAGTTTACTCCCGAGCGTTTCAATCTGTTTCGACAATTCCTGTCCTTTTCCTTCAAATGCCTTGCTCAGTTCCTCAGAGGTCGGATCGGCAAGCATGCCGGCCCGTGCAGCAAGAAGGCCGTCGTCGCCTGAAAATCCTTTTTGTATTTCTTCGGCAGACTCTTTGATCTGGGTTGCCAGGGCGCCCTGGCCGAGATCTGCGGAGTGGACGGCGTCCATTTCCGCCTTCATCCTGTCTTTGAGCGGGTTCAGCCGGAAACGGTTGGACACGAGATTCGTCTGCATAACCAGCCCTCTGGCGTTGCCCAGTTTCTCCTGAATAGACAGCATACGCTTGATTTGCGTATTAGCCCTCAAGGCCGCCTCTTTTGATTTCTCGACCGTGGCATAACTCTCTTTCTGAAGCCCCTGCATGGCCGAGTCGAGTTTACGCGTCTCACCGACTACCACTGAAATTCCGGACCGGAGTTGTTGATTGGCGACGGCAAGCTTGTTGGCACAGACCAGCCTCTGGTCTCCCATGCTGCCCAGTTGGCTGTAGGCCTTCTCCATGTCTTCGACTACTTTTTCATCGATGCCTGCGTTGAGCTTGGTGAGGTCCCCTATGGTGCTCTTTATCTCGGACAGGGATACCTCCGTCTCTTTCCGCAACTGAGAAAGCTCACTTGCCGAAGTGGTGAGAGCCATCTGGGTGAAATTGGCCGCCAGCTTTTCAAATCCCTGCTGAAGCTTAACCATCTTCACCTGCAATGGTGAAGTCTCCCGGGTCAGATAATATATTTTTCCACTGACCATCTTCACCGCAACCAATCCCACAATGCCGACCAGCGCGACAGCAACGAGGAGCAACGATACCAGCAGGAATAGTTTCTTCTTAATTGTCATTCTTCATCCCCCGACAGTCGAAAGACGACGTTCTCCGGTCCATGGTCCAGAGCAGGGGAAGCACATTTGCGTACTTCCCCTCTCTGCAGACCAAAAAGTCTACGGTTTAACAACTTTGCTGACCGGTTTAGCCTTACCGTCACCGACCTGCGTCATAAAGACCTTGTTTAACCCTTGATGATTATCCTTGCTGAACGAGACCGAAATCCCGCCCAAGTCCACATTCGACATCGATTCCAGTGCGTCGATCAATCCTTCACGCGTAAGACCGGCGCCGGCCTTTTCCATTCCCTTGCCCAGTACTTTTGCCGAAACATACCCCTCCAGCTTTACATATGAAGGGCTTTCATTCGGAAACGAGCTCTTCAGGGCGGCCTGGAAATCCTTTACCACCGGAAGTGAGGCATCGTCCGGAGACGGAACGACCTGGGAAATTATGATCCCGTTCGCACCCGCGCCCAACTCCTTTATCAGGTTCTCAGTGCCGACGAAAGATATGGTGCAAAGCGCTGCACTCAAACCGGCTCCCTTTGCCTCTTTGACAAAGGCTGCAATCGGCTTATAAGGACCGACCATAACAACAGCTTCCGGCTTTCCGGCCATAATCTCGGCAAGACCGGCCTTCACTGCCTCGGTGTTTCGAGCAAAATTGCCCTTGCAGGCTATCTGCATACCTCTTTTCTTCAAGGCCTTCTCCGTTCCGCTCAGTCCGGCCAGGCCAAAGGCATCATCCTGGTAGAAGACAGCGATCTTCTTTATCCCGAGGTCCTGGGTCAGTCTTTCCACCAGGGCCTCTGTTTCGTCGTCATAGGAGGCGCGAACGTTAATGATGTACCTGGATACCGGAGTCCGAAGAAGTCCGGCTCCCGTAAACAGACCAACGATGGGCACCTTCATCTCCTGAACCACGGGCAAGGCGGCCTTGGCTGTCGGGGTGCCGACATACCCGACCAGGGCAAAAACCTTTTCGTTGTCGATCATATTCAGTGTACAATCCACGCATTTATCCGGCTCATATCCGTCGCTCTTTGCCACGAACTTTATTTTTCTACCGCCGATGCCGCCCTTACCATTTACCTCATCAATATAGGCCTTTACGCCTATATTCATGCCTGTGCCAAGCCCGGCCGCCGGGCCGTCCAAGGCCGCACACTGGCCGATGACCACTTCACTGCCCGTTACGCCGGTTTCGGCATTCACCATCGGCACAGCAAGAAACAGCACCGCTAACATCAGACTTACAAACAGCAGCTTAAACCATCCTAGCCCTCTCACGAAATCTCTCATCCTGCGGACCTCCTTCGATATACTTTTTTTAAATGCTACCGTACTTATCGTAACCGGATAAAAATCCTGAAACAAAAAACCGGCCTTTTCTTAAAAAACGAAATCTGATTTCAGACTTAAGGGACGTGGACATAAATAATTATCCCCTCTTGCTTGTCTTTTGATCCGGCTTCTGTGTTGCGTCAAGGGTTACATATCCCGACATGCGCCCCTTGATGCGCCTTGAATCCGAACCAAAATCCAGCGCAATATTGGGACACTTATTTATGTCCACGTCCCCAAGGGTCTGTCACGGAATAAGTTGCGCAATTCTGAGTACTGAGGCGCCCGTCCGGCAAGACGCGAGGAGGGCGCATACCCGTGAGTATGCAACCGACGAGCAACGCAGCCGGACGGGATGGATCGGCGCTCAGAATGTTCAACTTATTTCGTGACCGGCCCTAAGACCATTGCAGAGAAAGGATGACAAATTCTGCTGCTGGACATCTACCGGGAACACCTTGAAGAGGCCTCCTTCCTTTATGAACAGCGCCTTCGTTTGCCCGGCGCCCCGGACCTTGCCTGGCGGGACATAAGCGACTTCGAGGATCGCTTTGAAGCGCATATCGACGGCTTGGTGGTGGGAGAAGACCTGGCGCTCACGATTTGCAGAGAACAGGCGGCCAAAGGAGATTTTGGCGAGCTGCACGCGGCCGTATGTGTTTTCTGCCGGCAAAAACGCAAGGATTTGATTCTTGAAGTCCTGGAAGGACTCGACACGGAAAACGTCGAGAAGATGCAGGCCTTCAGAGACGCCCTTAAGAATGAGTTCCCGGAGGAGTGGTGCAACGACTTTTTCCGGATGCTGCCGGGGGACGACTTGAACAGCATCGTGCTTTTATCCGATGTTTTCGGTTACCGCCGAATGAAAGCAGGCTCTGCGTTTTCAAGAATACTGGACGATATTCCTTCCGGAGCGCTGCCCAGCGTAATCCGGACACTCGGGCGTCTGAGGGAAGAGGGCTCTCGCCCTGCGCTTCTACGGCATATCGAGCACGAAGACGAATCCGTTTGTCTGGCTGCAGCCCTTGCCCTGCTACGTCTTTCCGAACCAAAAGTCATAACCGATTGTTTAATGAAAGCATCTGTACGGAACTGGCCATTTCTGCCGTTAGCGTTAGGAGGTAATCGTTCGGCCGTAGATACCCTCCTGGCGCAGGCGAGGTCTCGTGCCGGATTTGATTGTCTGGAGGCACTTGGTTTGCTTGGGGATATTTCGGCAGTCGATGTGCTCTTGGCTCATTTGAATAACAAGGATCTTGCCGAGCCGGCAGCTCTGGCACTGAATCTGATCACGGGCGCTGAACTGTATGAGGATGCCTTTATCCCCGACGAGCCCGGCGAAGACGAACTTTTCGAAGGAGAGGTCGAAAAGCTGAAACGCGGGGGGCGCCTTTATCCGCCGGGAGAACAACCCGGCGCCGTTGTTGCCCGTCTTTCACAGAAGACCGAAGACTGGAGCAGATGGTGGACAGGGAGGAGGTCAGAGTTCGTCTCCGGAATACGTTACCGAAACGGAAAACCTTACAGTCCGGCCTGCCTTCTGGAAAACCTTGAATCCGCAAGAAGCCCTCGTCATGTGCGGCAACTGGCCTACGAAGAACTGGTAATCCGATATGGCGCAGATTTCCCGTTTGAAACCGATATGCCGGCAGCACAACAAAAGCGGGCCATATCCCAATATGCACGGTGGATCAAAGCGAACGGCAGCCGCTTCCACGACGGTCAGTGGTATTTCGCCGGGCAGTTGATGGCCTAGGACTGCCCTTTACCCATAGTCGCGCATAGCATCACTGCCGTCAGTGCGCCCTGTATGCTGTTGAATTAACGACTTTACATCCTCTCCACCATCCTGGGGGAGAGGATCGAGGTGAGGGGGAACCCTGCCCGGTTAACCCCCTCACCCTGCCCTCTCCCCCAGGATGGTGGAGAGGGGAAGTCTATCCGCCCGGTCAGGATCAAGCAAATCCGGCCATGGACGGATTTATGCGTACAGGAAGCCCCTAAGTTACGGTGCCACGCTACGCGCGACTTATGGGTAAAGGGCAGCTCTAGTCCCTGATGCCAAAAGACGAGGAACCAGAGGCCAGGAGCCAAATATTACCCGAAAAGCCCGAGAAACGTCTTTTCGGTGAACGGTGAACGGTCAACGGTGAACGTTTACATATGAATCAGTTCCCGCCAAATGCTCAAGTCCGTCCCCTCAGACGTTGTGCCGACTTTCTTCAGGCCCGCTCGGCCGCACCATGGAACGTACGATTCGTCCAAACACTTCTTCTTCCTGATAACCGTAGTTTTCCTTCAAGCTGAGTCTCTTATCCAGAAAATCCAGCGACCCTTTGAGAAGTCCTGAAAAGGTCTCCTCAACTCCCCATCCGTACCGGGCAGAGGCAAAGTATACCGGCAGACGGCAGGACCGCCATCGTCCTTCGATTTCTTTTTCAGGCACACTCTCTGCCAGATCTCTCTTGTTGAATTGTATGACGACCGGCAGGCTCTCGATGTCAAGGCCCACCAGAGCGGCGTTCTTTTCCAGGTTCTTGAAACTCTCATAATTCCTTAACGCCTCGTTTCTCTGCGAATCAGCCACAAAAACCACGCCGTCGGCATGAGACAGGACAGCCCTCCGGATACCGTCGTCTGCAACCAGCCCGGGCACCGTAAATATTTTCAGCTTCAGCCTGATTCGATCGCAGATCCCCGCGGGCAATGCTTCAAAAAAGATCGTCCGGTCGCCCTGCGTGTCAACCATTTTCAGATCACTGCGGTCCACCGGCGAAAGTGCATCGTAGATTGCTATGAGGTTCGTAGTCTTCCCGCTCAAAGCCGGACCGTAATAGACCAGCTTTACCGTAAGACGATTGTTTCGAGGATCAAATTCAGCCATGTTTATTGAATCCGTTCACCGTTGTCCGAAAAAGTTCATTTGGTTTATTTGGTTTATTTAGTTTATTTAGTTTGTTTAGTTTCCCTATTCACTCCCGTATACAACCCGTAACCCGCAACCCGTAACGCTCACCCACTCAGTACTCAGCACTCAGCACTTTCTTGTCATTCCGCACTTCCTCATTCCGAAATCCGAAATCCGAAATTAGTTCATCCCTCCTCCGGTCCTCTGACCGGAAGCTCAATAGTAAAAGTGGCGCCCTTGCCCACTTCGCTTTCTACCTTTAGTTCTCCCCGGTGTTTCTTGACGATATTGTAGGCCATACTCAGTCCAAGACCCGTCCCTTTGCCGACGGGCTTGCTGGTAAAGAACGGGTCAAATATCTTGCGCAGGTTTTCCGGGGGTATTCCCTTCCCGGTATCACTTATGCGTATCTCTACCCGCGGATTGCCATCGTTCAAATACCGGGTACTTATCCTTATCTCGCCCTTCTCTTCAATGGCTTGGGCGGCGTTAACCAGGATGTTCATGAAGACCTGATTGATCTGCTGCGGGTAGCAATGTACGCCGGGTATTTCTCCGTAGTCTTTAATCACTTCGGCCTTGTATTTAATCTCACTCCATGCGATGTTCAGGGTGCTGTCCAGGCCCTTATTGAGGTTAGCCCTTTTCAGCTCAGCCTGGTCAACATGCGAGAAGTCTTTCAGGTCCTGAACGATTTTCCTGACCCGATCGGTTCCGTCTTTGGATTCCTGGATGATCTTTGCAAAATCAGCGAGAATGAAATTCAGATCTGCTCTGTCTTTCAGGTCTTGCAATCTCTTAAAGGCGCCGGCCAATTCCTCATCACCGGCTGATTCGGGTTTCTTCCTCACCATTTCTTCAATGCCTATATACGACTGCAAAATCTCGACCAGATCCTGCCGGTACTCGTCCAAGGTGCCCAAATTGCTGCTGATGAACCCTACCGGGTTATTAATCTCATGGGCCACACCGGCGGCGAGCTGGCCTATGGACTCCAGCTTCTGGGATTGCAGGAGTTGGCCCTCGAGAAGTTTGCGTTTCGTTATGTCCGCACCCAAAATAAGTACCCCCGGACTGTCCCCGGAGAACGGGTTTATCGTGATTCCGAGGAAGCCCTCCTTTTCACCGTGCTTAAACCATACGTCGTCCAGGCGCTGCTGCATTCCGGTAGAGCGGCATTCCGCCATCCCTCTTGTAAACTGGGCAAGGTCCCACTCGATGCCGCATTCCTCGAAGGAACGTCCCACTACACCGGATGCTTCAATCCCCAGAACCCTCTCGGCGGTCCTGTTCCATTGCGTGATATGGTTGTCTCCATCCAGGGTTACAAGAATGGACGTTATGGAGGCAATTAATTGTGTATTCTGAGCCAGCGCTTTTCGTAAAGCCTCTTCCATTTCCTTGTCCGCACTTGCCGGCCCTCGTCCTCTTTCGCGTCCGCAATTATCTGCCTGCTCAATACTCAACCCGGACGGAGTTCCCATTTTCTCCACTCCCCTTTTTATGCCTTCTCAGCAGCCTAACAGGCGTAAGATACGTGATTCACGTTGTAATACTGTAATACTTATCGGCCTTGCTCTCACCGTGCATTAAGATGCAAGCCTGTCGCTATTTTCGGGCGTACTCGCACGCTCGTTCCGAACTGAGGCATTAGGGTCTGTCTACCGGCAGTTTTATAGTAAAAGCCGTCCCTTTGCCGACCTCACTCTCTACCTTGATCTCACCTTGATGCTTCTCGATAATCTTGTAGGCAATGCTCAATCCAAGACCGGTACCTTTGCCCACAGGCTTGGTGCTAAAAAAGGGATCGAACACCCTGGAAAGGTTCTCAGCAGGCATACCCTTCCCTGTGTCCCTTATTTCAATCTCTACCATGGGCGTGGCGCCGTTTATGGACCGGGTGCTGATCCTTATTTCTCCTTTATCCTCTATTGCCTGGGCGGCATTTACCAGGATGTTCATGAATACCTGGTTTACCTGCTGCGGATAACAATAGACTTCGGGTAGTTCTCCGTAATCCTTGGTCACCGTAGCTTTGTATTTAATCTCGTTCCATGCAATATTCAGAGTGCTGTCCAGTCCTCTATTTATGTTGGCATATTTCAGCTCAGCCTGATCCACATGCGAAAAGTCTTTCAGGTCCTGCACAATCTCCTTGACCCGCTTCGTGCCTTCGCGTGACTCGCTGACAATCTTCTCCAAGTCGCCTAAAATGAAATCCAAGTCCATGACATCCTTCATGCCCCGGACCGTCTCCAAAATGCGCGTGACTTCTTCATTCTCCAGTGCGGCAGGCAGGCTTCGGATCAGGTCCTCCATCCGGAGGTAACCGCTGATAAGCCCCGTCAACTCTCGCCTGTATTCATCGAGCGTGGTCAGGTTGCTGTTAATAAACCCTATCGGGTTATTGATCTCGTGGGCCACTCCCGCCGCGAGCTGCCCGATAGAGGCCATCTTTTCGGACTGCAGCAATTGGGACTGCATCTCTTTCAGGTTGGTCATGTCTCTCATGACCTCTACCGCGCCTATGATTTTACCCTTTGAGTCTCTGAAAGGGGTTACGATTACGTTGCAGGGTATCACCGTCCCATCCTTCCGGGTCTTAATAACCTCGAAATCAATCACGGGCTCCCCTTTCATAATCCTGGATGTGGGACAATCGGGGGTATGGCAGAGCGGGCCGGGAAAGGCCTCATAGCACTTCCGAACCAATGCATCGCCGCGGCTTAAACCGCACATCCGCAAGAAGGCATCATTGGCGCGCAGCACATTGAATTCCCGGTCCACCACGCGGATCCCGTGTCCGACCACCTGAAAAATCTGGTCAAGCTCGGCACGGGCTTCAGCCATCTGCCCCAATGCCGTATGCTCTGCGGTAATGTCACGAATACTTAAGAAGGTGCGCTCCCCGTCGGCAGACGAGAGGAAGGCAAGCCTTGCCCATCCTGTCGCGCCGTCTTTGGTCATGAAGGGATAAGAGTCCTCCGGGAATAATGGTTTGGCCTCTTCCCGGAACAGTTCCTCTATGGTCTCACAAACCCCGGGAAATACTCTGTAGACGAATGTCTCTATTTCAGTGAGTTCGTCCGTCCGATAGCCCAGCAATACCTCAATGTTCGGGCTGCACGTCTCGATCCTGCCTTGCCTGTCCGCAACAATCACCAAATCTTTTGTTGATTTCTGCAGATTCCGGACATAATCGGATACCTGCCCTTCCAACGCCCGGTAGCTTGTCCCCAGCCTCTCTGCCATTTTGTTTATTTCACGGCTAAGCCTTCCGAGTTCGTCGCTTCTCTTATCCTCCAGCCGGTAGTCGAAATTCCCGGCCCCTATCACTTCGACCGCCCCTTCCAGGGCCTTAATCGGCGCTATGATTCGACTGGAGGCCCATAGACCGACCAGCGCGATAATACCGCCCAGAAACAGAGCCGCTCCCGACAGGATTATTCTCATGGTGTGCGGGGAGGCCAGGGCTTCTTCCTCGCCCTGGTGCAGCACAATCCATTTCTCACCGCCTAAACTGCCCGGCGCCAACCGAGCCTCGGTCCTCAAAGGGGCGGCAGCCATTATTTCGGACATGCCGTGATGCGCCTTGTCTTTGACCAGCCATTGCTTTCCGGAATGAAAGAGGTCTCTGATGTCCCTCCATCGTGCTTCTTCAGCGTCTTCACAGCATTCGGGCGTGTTGCCGCTGGTAATCAGGATCTTTCCGCTCTTGTCAATGAGATAGGCGTGGCCGGTTATACCCATCCGCAAATCAACTATCGGGCGAAACAGAGACTGCGAGTCCAAGAGGGCCTTGACTATGCCCACAACGTGACCGCCATCGTCCCGTACCGGAACACAGACAGCTACCACATCTTTTTCAACGCTCCGGTCAAAATGAATGTCGCTGGCATAAACTGCACCGCGGCCCCTGTTGTACGCCTTTTGCCACCATTCCTCATCGGCCTGGTAATAATCGGCAGTCTTCCCGGTGGCAGCCACCAGTCCCCCTCTCACATCCGTAGCCAGGATCTCGAGATGCCCCACCCCTTGCGACCTTTGCACGTCCCTCAATCTTTCGGCAGCCATGTTTGTGAGACAGTTCTTGACCGGGTGCTCATCTGCGCCCGCCTTGGTCCAGGCATCGTCCGTCTTCTTCATCAACTCGAGGACCTCGGCCTCCGTCTTGCCGGCATAGGACGAATTCGCCTCCGTCTGGGTCTTTCGAAGTATGCTTGCGCTCCCGGCCACAACTTCAATGACCCTGACTTCCTGATCCAGGATGGCATCGATTCTCTCACCGGTCTTTTCAGCAAGCCTGAAAAAACTATTGCCGATGGAATTCTCCAGCATGCCTACGGAAAACCAGATTCCGCCCACTGCGACTACCAGAAAGGGAATCAGACCTACCGAGAGCAATAAGAATATGGTCTTCTTACGAAGACCCCACTGTGCGGTTCCCAAAAATGCCTCCAACACGGATCTGTCAGCGCAGGTCCACAGCCGCACAGCCGAGGGCGGCTGTGCCCACATGCCTTAGCCTCGTAACCCGCAACCCGTAACTCGTATCAATCCGCAATCTGCAATCCGCGTTCCGCAATTGCCCGGGGTCCTTGCACCAGCAACTCTATTACAAACGTGGTGCCCTTGCCCGGTTCGCTCTTGACCCTGATTTCGCCGTCGTGTTTCTTTACGATCTTGTGCGCCACGCTGAGACCGAGACCGGTTCCCTTTCCTATGGGTTTGGTAGTAAAAAAGGGATCGAATACTCGGGGCAGGTCTTCAGTCGACATGCCCTTTCCTGTGTCGCTTATTCTGACTTCGACCTTGTCTCCGCCGCTTAAGACCCGCGTTGCTATCCTGATCTCCCCTTTTTCCTCAATCGCCTGCGCGGCATTAACCAGTACGTTCATGAATACCTGATTCATCTGCTGCGGGTAGCAACAGACGTCCGGTATTTCGCCATAGTCTTTGATTACCTTTGCCTTGTACTTAATCTCATTCCACGCAACATTAAGAGTACTATCGAGGCATCTAGTCAAATCAACCCACTCGAGTTCCCCTTGATCGACGTGGGAAAAGTCCTTCAGATCCTGAACGATCTTTTTTACCCGCTCCGTTCCCTCCCTTGATTCGGCTATAATCTTGCTGAAATCGTCCAGGACAAACGGCAGATCCAGTCTATCCCTGATGTCGCGTGTCTTGTTCAGAATATCTGTGAGATCCTGGCGCCCGGACAGCGCTGCAATCTCGGATGCAACCTCTTCCAACCCGACATAAGAGTTTATCAATTCGGTCAGATCTTCACGGTAATCGTTCAAAATTTTCAGGTTACTGTCGATAAATGCCACCGGGTTGTTGATCTCATGAGCGACCCCGGCAGCCAATTGGCCGATCGAGGCCATCTTTTCCGATTGCACCAACTGTTCCTGGTTTTCCTTGAGCTGCTGGTTTGCCTCCTCGATCTTCTTCTGGTTTTCCAGCAGCCTTTTCTCCGCCCGCTTGCGCTCCGTAATATCCCTCGCCACAGACATGATGCTGGGCTGCCCGCAGAGATCGAAAAGACAGGAATTGACTTCAAGCGGAATTCTTCGTCCATCCTTGGCTATGGCGACCAGCTCAAACAAAATTCGTTTATTGCGCATAAGTTCGGACATCCGGCGGGGGATATCCGCCACACTTTCGTCGGTCTCCAGTTCCTCCGGCGTCATCGCCAACATCTCGACTCTTGTATAACCCAGCAGTTCACAGGCTGTCTCATTCACCTCGGTAAGAGTCCCTGGTCTCCCTTCCGGCGTGACCGGAAAGACCATCACGGCATCGTTTCCGTTGCTGAACAAGGCCCGATACCGGTCTTTACTTAACTTAAGGGCATCCTGGGTCTGCTTTCGTTCGATAAGTGTCCCTATGAGCCGCGCCGACGTGTGCAAGCGCCTTTTAGCCAAATCTACAATGAAAGGCGGCCGTGTCTGATAGGACCCGCAAAGCCGCGTGAGTTCCTGGACCGGCACACCATACAGGTCCGCGATCTCCTTAAGCTTGTTTTTCTCATTTGGGGGTTGCCCGTACCCGAAGTTGATCGAGCCCGCGATTTCGTCGCCTGCCCAAATCGGCACGGCATATATACGTATGCCGCCATGACACTCGACGTCTACCGGACTGCCGGTTGCGATTGAGACTTTGGAGGCATCCGTCCAGCATGATTCGTGGCAGAGCCATTTCCCGCTTGCCAGCGCTTCAATGTTGTCATCGGTTCCGCAGAGACCACGCGAGGCATGGTCCAGGAAACGGCACCAGGAGGAAGCAAAGATGCCCAGGGCATAGCCTCCCTTCTTCTCATAGACCGCGGAGGAGGTATCCAACAGGTCGAGGTAATCACCCGCAATGTCTCTCAGGACGCTTTTCTCAACAGAGTCCGCTATCAAGCGGCACGTGTTGATACTCGCCAGGTCTCCATAAGCAGACACATAATCCCTTTCCCCGGGATTACCCGTATCGGCCTTCAAGCGCCCCGTCAGCAGCCACTCAATGTCTTGAACAGCCGTTTCGTCCCTTGAATTCCCTTCCTCTTTCATGCGCTCCCCAAGATGCCGGAAACTCATTATCAGAACCCAGCCACGGAAATCATGGCCGGGCATAGCCTCAACCAAAAACCTTCACCGCAGAGTTGCAAAGAGAGGCAGATAACGCCTAAGACGTTCAAATTACGCCGTATGCGTTTCCTGTCGTCGTCCCTCGTCCAATTCATCCCGAATTCGCTTCGGGTCCGTCCACTGGCAATCTGATAATAAATGTCGTCCCCTTCCCCACCTCGCTCTCGACCTTGATCTCTCCCTGGTGTTTGCTGATTATCTTGTAAGCCATGTTAAGGCCGAGGCCGGTACCTTTGCCGATGGGCTTGGTGGTAAAGAACGGGTCGAATATCTTTAAGAGGTTTTCCGGAGGAACACCCTGTCCCGTATCGGATATGCGAATCTCGATCATAGGCCTGTCGCCATTCAGAAGCCCGGTGGTTATTCGTATCTCACCCTTGTCTTCAATCGCCTGGGCCGCATTGACCAATATGTTGGTCAAAACTTGATAAATCTGCTGCGGATAGCAGAGCACCTCCGGGATGTCGCCATAATCCTTCGTCACCGTAGCCTTGTACTTTATCTCGTTCCATGCGATATTCAGGCAACTGTTCAAGCCTTTATTCAGATCGGTCCACTTCAGCTCAGCCTGGTCTATGTGCGAGAAGTCTTTCAAGTCCTGTACAATCTTTTTTACCCGATCCGTGCCTTCCCGTGATTCACTAATGATCTTCTCAAAATCGTCAAGGACAAAATCCACATCCATCTTGTCTTTCAAACTCCGTATATTCTCTATCATACCGGATGCATCTTCCTTGCACGGAACGGCAGGGCCATCTGCCAGCCGCTCTTCCAGTTTCATATAGGCTCGAATGAGTTCGGTCAAATCACGCCGGTACTCGTCCAACGCAGTCAGATTACTGTTAATGAACCCGACCGGATTATTTATCTCATGGGCCACACCCGCTGCGAGTTGCCCGATCGAAGCCATTTTCTCCGAGTGGATCAGTTGGGCCTGATTTTCCTGAAGCCTGTGGTTCGCCTCTTCCAGGCCGAGCTTAATCCGAAGCAATTCCCCCTCCGTCTGAACCCGGTCGGCGATTTCCTGTTGGAGTTCCTCATTTGTCGCGGTTAATTGAGTGGTACGTTCATCGACCATCGTTTCCAGATGGTTGCGGTGTTCTCTCAGTTCCTCCTCCATCCGTTTCCGGACGCTTATGTCCTTGAAATCTTCCACAATGCCGACTACGTCGCCACCGGGCCCGTAAAATGGGGTAGCAGTAAGGATACAATCGACTCGCGTGCCGTCGGGCCGGAGCTTTTCCACATCATATTCTACGCGCACCTCGCCATTCAAAATCCCTCGAAGTGTGCACTGGGGTGTATGGCACAGGGGACCGGAAAAGGTCTCGTAACACTTCTTACCGATGGCTTCCCCTTTCCCCATGCCTGCAAGATGTGAGAAGGTCGAGTTAACACGAAGGACATTACAGTCCTTGTCTACAACACGCATGCCGTCTGCTGCGGTCTCGAATACCTGATGGAGTTCCGAGTGGGCTATTTGCGCCCTCGCTTCGGCCTTCCTGCGTTTTCCGACGATCAGTTGGCCGTACAGGCCGAAGGAGATAAACAGAAAGACTACTACCCCGCGCATCCATATCTCGTGCTCTTCCATGCGGAACATGTGGTGAAACACGCCATGTTCGCAGCCGAAAACATAGACATGTAACGATGCTTCCACGACCCAGAAAAGCACGGCAAATACCACTCCCAGCCACCCCAGTTTTTCAGCTAAACGGAAACGCATATCGTTCTTACCCCCGCCGGATTCCTTTAGTATCCTGACAATCTTCGGCTATCCGCGTCCCTTCCCTTGTCATCGACGCCGGTCTCAATTCCTTGAAATCTCACTACTATGCCGTATCACCGGGAGACGGGGGCGTTTGTTTCGGGATCATCACGGTGAAGGCGCTCCCGATGCCCAAGGTACTCTCAACGGAAATTTCTCCCCGGTATGCTTTCAGCAATTGTGCACAAGTATAAAGGCCCAATCCAGTGCCGGTTAAGTCATTCCCTCCCTTATCAGGGTCCTTACCCCATTTCGTGGTAAAGAACGGGTCGAAGATCCGGGGCCGGTCTTCCGGAGAAATCCCTGCCCCCGTGTCGCGGACGGAAAAATAGACGCCCCGGTCATCATGTCTCGTACCAATCACCAGAGATTTGACGTCCGAGGATGCCATGGCATCAGCCGCATTCCTCACCAAATTGTAAATTATCTGGGAAAAATCGCTGTAAACGCCATAGAATTCCGGGAGCGAGGAATCAAGATCCAGATGCTTTCGGATATCATGCTTCAGGAACATATCTGCATCGAGAAACTTTACCTCCCGGGCGATTACCTCGTTCAGATTCAACCATTCCCTTTTCTCAGTAGATTCATGCCTTCCCTTTACCAGGAGGTTTTCCACCAGTTGCTCGGCCCTTCCGGTCGCGTCCACCAGACTGTCCAGGTGCTGAATCAGCTTTTCAACCGCCTTTTGCCGATTGTCAAAATCATCGTTACACTTCTTTCGTACTTCCCGAGCGGCCATCAGGCTAATATCAGCCCTCCCGCGAATAACCGTCAGAGGACCTCGAATATTGTGAACTATGCCCTGGACCATCTGTCCAACAGCCGCCTGCCGTTCCTTCTGGACAAGCTCTCTGGTTCTCATTTCGATCAAGTGTTCAAGGTCCTGGTTAAGTCTTCTCAATTCGTCCTGGGCGTTCTTGAGACGAAGAAGGATTCGAACCTTTGCCTTCAGCTCTTCCGGGTCATACGGTTTGGTTATATAGTCGTCGGCGCCTGCCTCGTATCCTTTGAGGCGATCTTCAACAAAGATTTTTGCGGAGACGATCAAGACCATAATTCCGGATGTCCCAGCATCGGCTTTCAACCGGCGGCAGACTTCGTAGCCATCCAGCCCCGGCATCATTACGTCCAGCGTAACCAGGGCGGGCATGAACTCAGGAATGAGTCTCATCGCCTCCTCGCCGTCCTTCGCCAACGCCAGCTCATAGTCTTCCCGCGCGAATATGCGCTTTACGGCATGTAACGTGTTCTGGTCGTCGTCTACCGCAAGAATGCGATCCAAATTATGCTCCTTGATCCGGATTTGTTTCAATTTCTGTCAATATTATCCTTATCGGCCGCTTTGTCGCAGCCAAAAGCACTTGCCGCGAAGAGCCTGCAATTCTGGTTAAAGTTCCTGCGCGTTAATTCCGAAGATCAGTATTGATGGTCTCGTAAAAAGTCGAAAAGTACTCCGTTTTGTCATTCCGGCGGAAGCCGGAATCCAGTCTATTCAACTAGTTACTGAGGATCTGGACTCCGGTTTTCACCGGAGTGACGACTTTTTACGAGTTCATCAATCCTTGACTATGTGGATATGCCACTTGATAGGCGAACGCTATGGGAAAGAGCCCACATACTATTCTGCTTGTTGATGATGAGATAAATATCTTGAACAGCCTCATGAGAGCGCTGCACGGCGAGAACCACATTGTGCTCGTCGCCGAAAACGCAGGGGATGCTCTCGGCATTCTGCAGACAACACCTGTTGATTTGATAATCTCGGACATTGGTATGCCGGGAATGAACGGACTGGAACTATTAAGTGTTGTAAAAGAGAGGCATTCAAGCGTAGCCCGGATAGTCCTCACTGGAAATAATGAGGCTGCCACGGTCATAAAGGCGGTCAATGAGGGTGAAGTCTATCGGTTTCTAACAAAACCTTGGGATAATGAAGAATTGCGGATTTGTATACGTCACACTCTGAGGCATTTCGATTTCCTGCGGAACGTATGGAAAATGATGAACAAATTGAACGAGCAGGAACGCCTGATACGGGATCTTGAAGCCCGTCATCCCGGCATAACCCAGGATGCCGGAGACGATGTTTACGTAATCTCAGACGAATACTTCTCAGAATCCATTGAAGACCGCATGAAGGAGTATCTTGCCGAAGCCATCGGAGTGTCCGGCCCCGAGGAGAAGGGGGGTATCAGAAGCAGGGAATAATCATTATCGTATGGATACCAACCTTTTCAAAGACTGACCGTGCACGAAATTGCGAACGCGTTCACCCGGACTTAAGGGAGCCGGAAAATGCTAATATACCGTGCATAGGTCAATTCCCAGTATCGAATGTCCAATACTCAATGTTCAATGTCCAAGGGTAGCTCTCCTGATTGGAAATTGGTTATTGAGCATTGAACATTGGACATTAATCCTAACCCGGCAAAGCCGGAACCAACGGTTCAAAGTTCAAGGTTCACGGTTCACGGTTTAATGCTGAACTCTTAGAAGAGAATCTCTGCAACCGCTTTAATGCAAAGCGTTTCCGGGTACAGTGAAAAATATCTTGCCAAAATTGTCGTTAATCTTATGGCTTAGTGACTAAAATGGTATATCGGAAACTTCCAGGTCCTTAATACCTTCTTCGTTGTGATACCTTTTTCCCCCGCTTGCCGCCCGGACTGGCCGGATTCACCTTTATATTCTTTCCTTCGATGAATTTTCCGTTCAGCGCTTTGATCGCCTTGTCGGCTTCCGAGTTGCTCGGCATTTCAATAAACCCGAACCCTTTTGACCGTCCGGTATCCCTGTCGGTTATTATCTTGGCGCTCTCTATTTCTCCGAACTCGACGAACATCGCTTTCAGACTGTCATCTGTTGCTCCATTAGGCAAATTGCCGACATAGATATTCATTGAATCATCCTTTCTCTTCTGTTTGGGACCAGTAACTCAATCCATAGAGTCTTTTACAAAAGCATGTTTGTAACGTTCTATAGACTTCCAGATAAAGCTTTTGGGTGCGTTAGGGTCTGTCACGGAATAAGTTGCGCAATTCTGAGCGCTGAGGCGCCCGTCTGGCAAGGCGTGAGGAGGGCGCATACCGTGAGTATGCAACCGACGAGCAACGCAGCCGGACGGGATGGATCGGCGCTCAGAATGCTCAAGTTATTCCGTGACAGACCCTTATTGGTCGGGGATGTACGAACAGGTACTATCCCCTCCCTGCTG
>JAZDGK010000101.1:0-14472 GCA_043806955.1 Pseudomonadota bacterium
CACCTTGGGTGGTGGATTGACCACGGACCATGGACCATTGACGATATGTTTTCGTGGTCTATCGTCCATCGTCTATGGTCAATCCGCCGCAGTAGATCAGATAGTTACTTGCCCTGACTGACATTTGGCGGCGGATTTGGGAAAGTTGTAACAAGTGCCTCGTGTTCGTCCGGAAACTGCCGTTTCCCTATTCAAGCTCGTCACGCGCCATGTCTTCCCTTATCAGAATACGACGCCAACAGCATAGAAACTGTACCTGCGATGCCGAGACCGATACAAAGAAGGAGAATCCACCTCTGGGGAATGAGATGAAGCAACCCGTTAGCCTCGCTCAAAGGCACCCATGGTTGCATGTCGGAATGCACGATAGAGTCAAGAAAGACATGCGAATATGTGCCCAGAAACGCCCCGCTGCAGGCAGCAGTGCGGGAGGGAGGAGAAATGAATCGGTATCGCCTTGGAGCACCGGGTTCAGAATCTGATCTCAAAGCCCGGAGCAATCCCCCCAAAAGCCGTCTCCCAAGCAGAGTGAGGGGAACTGCGACCAGCGTAGCACCGGGATAGCTGTGAACCAGACCGTGATGCACGGGATCATCCCTCAGAATGTGTACCAACGCTTCAATATCCATGACAAACTGTGCAAGGCCGAAGGTCATGAGACTGAAGTGCTTTCCCAAAACAGCCTTAATAGCAGCGCCCAGTCCCATATGATAAGGTGTGAACGGCATTCGTCTCCTCGAAGCGGAATTGTTTGATTCGATCCGGACTTTATTGGTCGCGTCCGTATTCTAGGAGCCTGTCGGACTTAGGGGATCGTCGCAAGGAAGTGGAGGAACGAGACCAAATATTCCCGAATTTGAGGCGCATAGTGTTGCTATGCAACGAAAAGTCGGGGATATTTGGGCCGTTCCCTCCACTTCCGCAGTAGATCACCCCTAAGTCCGACAGGCTCCTAGAACACAGGACATTGGAGCATCTGACCCTCAGGAAGAGGTCCTTATCCAATGTCATTGAGTCTATAGTAGGTTTATAGATCCCGGATGCGTCCAAACGAATGGAGAATCCTCGATCGGTAGAGTATGCCATTGCCGGCTCGTTCTTACTTCTTTGTCCATAAGAAAATCAAAGGCTTACTCAGTAGTTCTCGCCGGCAGCGCCTTTTTCGCGCGTGCTCGATTTTTTCCGTCCTTCGGTGCTGTCGTTCAAACCCGCAATCCGTAACTCGATTCCATCCACCATCTTGAATTAATTTGAGATTTCAGTTTATATTCATGTGAGTTATTTGGATCTTTTCGCATCAGCTTATCGAATATAGGAGAGACTATGCTCAGGCGTACGAGAATATCACTTTTAGGGGAAAACCTGCTTGATCGGGAGGTCTGTATAAGGGGCTGGGTCAGGACGAAACGGGATTCTAAAGGTCTCTCTTTCATCAATGCAAATGACGGTTCAAATCAAACCGGCATTCAGGTAATCGTCGATGGAGATCTTGAGAACTATGCTGAAATTCTCAAATTGAATTCAGGTGCCTCCATAGAAGTTGTCGGGACACTCGTGGCATCGCCGGCCAAGGGGCAGGCTTATGAGATTCGGGGAACGAGCGTCAGAATATACGGGAATGCGCCCGGAGAAGAATACCCCCTGCAGAAGAAGGGACATACGCTCGAGTTCTTACGTGAAATCGCCCACCTGAGACCCCGGACCAATACGTTCGGATGTGTCTTCCGGGTCAGGAATTCAATAGCCTATGCAATACACAAATTCTTTCAGGAGCGCGGATTTGTTTACGTTCATGCCCCGATCATTACCGGAAGTGATTGCGAAGGCGCAGGGGAAATGTTTCGTGTTACGACTCTCGACCTGAATGACTTGCCGAGAACCGACGCAGGGAAGATAGATTTCGCCGGGGATTTCTTCGGCCGGGAGGTGAGCTTAACGGTTTCCGGGCAGCTTGAGGCAGAGATATTTGCGACCGCATTCAGTGACGTCTACACGTTCGGGCCCACATTCCGTGCAGAGAACTCAAACACTTCGCGCCATCTCGCCGAGTTCTGGATGGTAGAGCCGGAGATGGCGTTTTGTGATCTGAATGATACGATCGACCTGGCCGAAGAATGTCTAAAGTACCTCATAAGCTTCTGTCTGAAGGAAAACATGAATGATCTGCTCTTCCTCCAGAAGTTGTATAGCAAGGACCTGGTAGACAGCCTCGATCATATTGCCGGTTCATCTTTTAGAAGGATTTCATATTCGGAAGCGATAGAGATTCTCGAAAAATCCGGGCAGTCGTTCGAAATCCCCGTAAGCTGGGGGGCCGATCTGCAGTCCGAGCACGAAAGATACCTTACCGACCGGCATTTCCAGTCCCCGGTCGTGGTTATGGATTATCCGAAAGAGATAAAGGCCTTTTACATGCGCCGAAACGACGACGGGAAGACGGTTGCCGCCATGGATGTCCTCTTTCCCAAAATTGGGGAAATCATGGGCGGATCACAGAGGGAAGAGCGCCATGAGCCCCTGCTGAAACGAATGGAGGAGCTCGGATTGAGTACCAGGGATTATTGGTGGTATCTTGATTTGAGAAGGTTCGGGACCGTCCCCCACTCCGGTTTCGGCCTCGGTTTCGAGAGATTTGTACAGTTCGTGACCGGCATGGGAAATATCCGCGACGTGATCCCCTTCCCCCGCGTCCCCAAAAACGCGGCGTTCTAAATCCAAATCTTTGCCACGAAGACACAAAGGAAGAGAAGAAAAACAAAAAATTAGTGAATCAGGAAAGCACGAAAGCAGGGATGGAAACTGCTTGATGAGGATGGACAAAATGTCTCATTCCTGACGGCCGTCAGGCAAATTCGAATGAATTAGCGGTTACATTTGATGGTCTCGTAAAAAGTCGTCACTCCGGTGAAAACCGGAGTCCAGCCCCCCCGTAACTACTTGAATAGACTGGATTCCGGCTGGAGTTTACCCCGTACTTGATACGGGGCCGGAATGACAAGAAGCAGTACTTTTCGACTTTTTACGAGCTCATCACATTTAACTTTTTTATCTTCGTGATTTCCTGTTTTCCTGATTAATAAATTGCTTTTTCTTCTTGGTGTCTTGGTGGCAAGAGTTTTTATGAAGTGTTTATCCTGTCCTTTCGAGTGCCGGGTGGACCGTTCCTCTCAGCTTGGAATCTGCCGGGCCCCGGCGGAGTTCAAAATCGCGACGGTTATGGCCCATTTCTGGGAGGAGCCTTGTATCAGCGGCGCTCGCGGGTCCGGCACTGTTTTCTTTTCACATTGCAACGCCTCGTGTTTGTTCTGCCAGAACTACAAGATCTCCCAGCTCGATTCGGGCAAGACTTACAGTGACACCGAGTTTCTGTCTCTGTGCGAGGATCTCGTCAAGACTTCGAAAGTCCATAACATAAATCTCGTCTCCCCTACGCATTACACGGCTCGCCTCCTTCGTGTCCTGCCCATCCTTAAAGAAAGGATTGCCGTGCCGATCGTCTGGAACAGCAACGGATACGAAAAATACGACCTGGTTGAACAGCTTGCCGGACTGGTAGATGTGTTTCTTCCCGATTTCAAATACTTCAGTGACGAACTTGCGCTGCGGTATTCGAAGCTGCCCAGATATTTTGAATACGCTTCTCGCGCAATCACGGCCATGCACAGAATTTGCGGCGCCCCTGTTTTCGATGAGGAAGGCATAATGCAGCGGGGGCTCGTTATCCGGCATCTGGTCCTGCCCGGCCAGACCGGGGACAGCAAGAAAGTGCTTTCCTGGATAGCGGAAAACATCGGCACGGAAGCATATATTTCTTTGATGTCCCAATACTACCCGGTCCATAGGGCCGGAAATCACCCCGAACTGAATCGAACGCTTCATCGCGAAGAGTATCAAGAGGTAGAGGATTTCTGCGTCGCGCTCGGTTTTGAAAACGGCTTCCTGCAGGGCCTGGACTCAAATTCGCCGGACTATACGCCGGAGTTTTGAACCGGAACGCCCCTACGAATCCTACGGATTGAACATAATACTTGTAGGTTGGGTTAAACGAAGTGAAACCCAACGGATGTGCCGGTTGCCTCCTATCATTGACAGCATGGTTATTTTCGACTAACTTTCTCTGTATGCCCTCAAGATATCCCAAGACATACGATATCATCATAGTCGGCGCAGGGCATGCCGGGTGCGAAGCGGCGCTGGCGGCAGCCCGGCTGGGCCACCCCACGCTCCTGCTCACGATAAACATTGATACCATCGCTGCGATGTCGTGCAATCCGGCCATAGGGGGCCTTGCCAAAGGCCATCTGGTCAAGGAGATAGACGCGCTTGGGGGCTGGATGGCCGTGGTTGCCGACCAGGCTGGAATCCAGTTCCGGCGCTTGAATACCAAAAAGGGGCCGGCAGTCCGGTCGTCACGCGCGCAGGTCGATCGCCTGATTTATCGCCTGCACATGAAATCCGTCCTGGAGCAGGAGCCTAATCTCGATATAAAGCAGGCCATGGTCGACCGCCTCATCATTGAAGACGACGCCGTCAGGGGCATTGAAACCTCCATCGGCGAAGAAATCGGATGCAGGGCCGTAATCCTGACCACAGGAACCTTCCTGAACGGCCTTATCCATATCGGGCAAAAATCCTTTCCTGCCGGACGAATGGGTGATCCGCCCTCTCAGCATCTTTCCCTGTGTCTCCAGAACCTGGGCTTCAGAATTGGGAGGCTCAAGACCGGAACCACTCCGCGTCTCGATGCCAAAACAATTGATTTCAGCCGGCTGGCGCCGCAGTACGGCGACGATCCGCCGCCGCTTTTCTCTTTTCGAAGCAAAGAGGCCAAACAGAAGCAGCTTCCCTGTTATGTGACCTATACGAATGAGAAGACCCACGAAGCCATAAGACAGGGGCTGGGTCGTTCTCCCCTTTTTACCGGCATAATAAAGGGCGTGGGCGCGCGATACTGCCCGTCGATTGAAGACAAGATCGTGCGATTTGCCGATAAGGAACGGCATCAGATCTTTCTGGAACCTGAAGGTCTCAATACATCAGAGATTTATCCCAACGGAACAGCTACAAGCCTGCCCGCGGATGTGCAGCTTGCCATGCTCCGGACCATTGAGGGCCTGGAAAGAGTCGAGATCGTCCGGCCGGGGTATGCCATCGAATACGACTATATAGATCCGCAACAGTTGAAGCCTTCTCTTGAGACAAAGCTGGTGCGCGGTCTGTTCCATGCCGGCCAGATCAACGGCACAAGCGGGTATGAAGAGGCCGCTGCACAGGGTTTGATTGCCGGGATAAACGCAGCGATGTATGCAGAAAAGAAGGAACCCGTTATTCTCGACCGCTCGCAGGCATATATCGGGGTCCTTATCGATGATCTGGTTACCAAGGGAACAAATGAGCCGTATCGCATGTTTACATCCCGTGCAGAGTATCGCCTTCTCCTGCGGGAAGACAATGCCGATCTCAGACTCACCGAAACAGGGCGTCAAATCGGGCTTGTCACCGATGAAGCCTATCACAATTATCAAACGAAGCGGAGCCGGATAGACGAAATCCTTGCCGGCATCAACAAAATCAGGATCTCACCGACAGCGGCGAACAATGATCAACTTGCAGGGATGAACAGCACCCCGCTCAGGAATATCACCTCTCTGGCGGATATTTTGCGGCGGCCCGAAATAAGTATTGGAGACCTGGCCGTATTCTATCCCGACGTCCACGGTTTGTCCCCGGACGTAGCGGGTGAAGTCGAGATACGGACGAAGTATGAGGGCTACGTCAAACGGCAGGCCGAGCAGGTGGAAAGGTTCAAGAAACTCGAAAGCTGCATTGTGCCTGAGGACATCGACTTCTCAGGTCTCCCGGGCCTGTCCCGCGAAGTGCAGGAAAAGCTTACCCGGATTCGGCCGCGTTCGCTGGGGCAGGCGGCGCGTATCTCGGGAATAACGCCGGCAGCCGTCTCCATATTGCACATTCATCTCAAGAAAAGGGGATACCTGTAAAATGACCGAGAGCGACATTACAGCCATGTCGGAATGGATAAAGAAAGAGGTGGAGAAGGCCGGGGCCGCAGGCGCTGTCTTCGGCATCAGCGGCGGCATCGATTCCGCCGTAACCGCGGCCCTGTGCAAAAAGGCCGCCGGCGATAATTCACTGGGGCTTATCATGCCCTGCCACAGTCTGGAAGAAGACCTCAGACACGCGGAACTTGTGTCATCGACTATTGGCGTCTCGACCCAAAGAATCGACCTCGCGCCTGCCTTTGACGGCCTGAAGGCGCTCCTGCCGCCCGGAAATCAAATCGCTTGCGCCAATCTAAAACCGCGCCTTCGTATGATAACGCTCTACTATTTCAGCAATCTCCACAATTACCTGGTGGTCGGTACCGGAAACAAGAGTGAAATCAGCCTGGGCTATTTTACGAAGTACGGCGACGGCGGAGTGGACATTCTGCCCCTGGGCGATTTGCTCAAGGATGAAGTGCGTGAAATTGCGCGTTTACTCAGAATACCCAGGGAGATCATTGAAAAAGCTCCGTCGGCCGGGCTTTGGGCAGGACAGACGGACGAATCGGAGATGGGCGTGACTTATAACGCCATAGACAAGTATCTATCGGACAAGAAAGAGGAAGTCTCCCCTGAGAAGCGTGAGAGAATCTCCGCGATGATTGCAAAATCCGTCCACAAGCGAGACCCTTTGCCGGTATACCGGAAGATCAGCCACTAAGACACGAAGGCACGAAGCAGGATAGCTTAGAAGTTTCAATCATACCATTTTAGGATCAATTTCCAATGTTCAATGCTCAATAACCAATTTCCAATCAGGAGCAAATACCTTGGACATTGGACATTCGATATTGGGAATTGATTTGTACGCGGTATATTAGCATGTTCCGGATCCCTAAGCAGTCGCGCATAAATAACCTGACCAGTTTTAGCTATTTGGTGCCACGGAATAATTCCAAGTCCATGATACTGCATATCGCACAAGACCCTAATGTGGTCAAGTTATTTCTGCGCGATTACTAAGTACAGCGTAACTACCCAGGTTCAGAGTTCCAAGGTTCACGGTTCACGGTTGATAAGTTCGCAAAAGATCGTCACTCCGGTGAAAACCGGAGTCCAGCTCATCCGTACTACGTGAATAGATTGGATTCCGGCTTCCGCCGGAATGGCAAAAAGCGGTACTTTTCGACGCGACTAACCGTGAACCGTGAACTGTGAACCGGATAACCTGAGTAGTTGCGGCACTTCTTCATAAGGACATTTATGGAAATAAAATCTCTAAAGAAAATAAACGACTTCCTCTGGGAACTGCCGCAGACCGGTGAGATGAGGGTGCCCGGTCAGATATATGCCAGTCGAAAACTGATCGAGGAAATGGACGATAAGGTCCGGGAGCAGGTTACCAATGTTGCCTGTCTGCCGGGAATCGTCCAGGCCTCAATTGCCATGCCCGATGCCCATTGGGGATACGGGTTCCCCATAGGAGGAGTGGCCGCGTTTGACCCCAAAGAAGGCGGGATCATATCAGCGGGCGGCGTCGGTTTTGATATCTCCTGCGGTGTCCGAACATTGACGACCGGGCTCAAGCGCGAAGAGATTCTGCCGGACCTTGAACGGCTCATCGATAACATCTTCAGAATAGTCCCTGCCGGTGTCGGTTCCGAAGGCAAGATTAAGCTGACTCAGGCGCAAATTGATGATGTTCTGCTGGGCGGCGCCGAATGGGCCGTGGAGAAAGGCTATGGATTGCCGGGCGACCTGAATTGTATAGAAGAGCATGGCCGCGTTTCCTGGGCGAATCCCAGGGTGGTTTCTGATATGGCCAAAAAGAGACAATTCAAAGAGGTCGGAACACTGGGGTCCGGTAATCACTATCTGGAAATACAGTACGTAGCCGAAATTTACGACCGATATGCAGCAGAGGTCCTTGGAATATCCGAGGATGACGTACTTATCGCCATCCATTGCGGGTCAAGAGCCCTGGGGCACCAAATCGGCACAGACTATCTGGTGAGCCTGGCCGGGGCCTCAAAGAAGTACAATATTCCGATACGGGAACGGGAACTGGTCTGCGCGCCGATCGATTCACCGGAAGGCCGGGATTACTTTGGCGCTATGGGTGCGGGGATTAATTGTGCCCTGGCCAATAGACAGGTGATATGTCACCTCACTCGCCAGGCCATGAGCGACGTAATACCACGCTCTGAAGTAAGAATGCTCTATGATGTCAGTCATAATACCTGCAAAATCGAGGAACACGTCATAGATGGAAAAAAAAGAAGGCTTTACGTTCACAGAAAGGGTTCGACCCGTGCGTTTGGACCGGACAGGCCGGAAATACCGGACCTGTACCGGCCGATCGGACAGCCCGTCTTTATAGGCGGCACGATGGGAACCTGTTCCTATATCCTGGTCGGGACTGAAATCGGGACAAAGCAGGCCTTCGGCTCCTCCTGTCACGGCGCGGGCCGGAACATGAGCCGCAAGCAGGCAATGAAGAGATGGCGCGGCAATGAGGTTATCAGGGACCTTGGCGAGAAAGGGATCATAGTGCGCACCCGCTCTTTTCGCGGCGTGGCCGAAGAAGCGCCGGGCGCCTATAAAGACGTAACGGAGGTAGTGGACGCTGCCCATGCTGCCGGCCTATCCAAAAAGGTGGCCATGGTTAAACCCATGGCTTGTCTTAAAGGCTAGGAGTCTGTCGGACTTAGGGGATCGTCACGAGGAAGTGGAGGAACGAGACCAAATATTCACGAATTTGAGGCGCATAGTGTTGCTATGCAACGAAACGTCGGGGATATTTGGGCCGTTCCCCCCCACTTCCGCAGTAGATCATCCCTAAGTCCGACAGGCTCCTAGGAGTCTGTCGGACTTAGGGGTTCGTCCCATCGGTTTCAGTCGGGTCTTCGATGCTTGTGGGAAGGCGGGGCCGGAAACGATATCCATCGCAAGTAACTTGCTTGATTAAGGCCCCCCCGTCAGCGTTCCTCTATGTACCGGCTGTATTCCGCAACGACCTCGTCAACTGTGGGGTTCGCCTTGGCCTTACTGTTGACGATTACAATGGGGGACGGTCCTTCGTTGACCCTATTCCAGGCATTTATCAGTTCAGGTGTCAATCCATCCTCAAGGAATGAACCTGATGATTCAGTTCGGTGAGGAATATTGTGCGCCGCTACTTGCTCGGCCAACTGCCGAGTCCGCAGACCGGAGGAGCCGCTTCAAGCGGGCCCAAGAATGAATACCTCGTCTGGTTCCACCCCTTTTATCTGTGGCACTGAGACGAAGTCTGATTTCGAAACCACCTTCACGGGTTGAAAAGCATTATAATGGCGCCAAGCATACCAGGAGATAAGCGCTACCGCCACCATCAGAGAGATCTTAAAGACCGCAGTGCCTCGATAGCGCCCTTGGTCAGGAGTTGCCCCCACCCCCCCAGGTACCGAAGGCATGGAGGGCCTGAACTTTTGGTAGATTACACCACACTTCGGGCACTCTCCTTCACGTACAAAATCATCTTCTTCTGGACGCCGCTCGTGGCCGCATTTTTGGCATATCCGCATATCTTCCCCTTTCATCTTCTGCACAATTGAACCTGAAACGAGTCGTCGCAACACCGCCGGCCAAAACAACCACTCTTTGGTTCTCCACCCTGAACACGAATATCGGCATCTCTCGCGAAAAACATAACATCAAGGAGTTGTCCCAAAACATACAGGACACTATGTTGCAGAACTTGCCTAACTACATGCCAAACAGGCTCCGCAGCATAACGTTATATAGCGGTCCCACTTCTCTCCAAAACTCATGCGCACCTGCCTGACTTGGAAAGGGAAGGAGAACAAATTTACCGTGGTCTCTTTTTAAGAAATGGTGTCCAAATAACCGAAATGTATGGGACCGAGGGGACGTAGTTCCATTGGTTCCGCAACTTCTTCTTGGGCCAGGCATTAAATTCCATTGAATAGAGATCTATGTCATCGCCGGAAAGTACAGTTGTTCCGAACCATGTCCCACTTCCTGAACTCATCCCTATGATTACATTCCATTTTGACAGTCAACGGAAGTATCGGAACTACGTCCCCTTAACCATCCCCTTAACGCCCGTTAGGGGGGTCGAAGAATGGTGGCTGAAAGGTTCATTTGTAATTTTGCAGCCATTCGAGGCGATTTTCCATTTCTTCGGCAGTCGTTTTGTTCAGAAAATTTAAGAGTCTGCGAAGGAGCTCTTTAAAATGAAGATAATCAGTTACTGCAATTCCATGATGATCTATCTTCTTTTCAAAGTATTCCCGTTGTAACTTCACAAAGTGCCCCACATTACGGGTAAGGATGATACGACCATCTTTAATGGCGTAATCAAGCTGTTCTTTATCGGTTTTCCCCCTCATTTCTACTTCGTGAGCGCTGATGACATCAAACTTCCTGCTTCTGAGGGCCACTGCCAATCGGTCGGTAAGATCTTCATCGATGTAAAGTTTTATTTTCGCCACGGTTCTTCCTTGGTTTCGTCCATCCAGTACTCTTCAGTACTTTCGCTGATAATCTTATCTATCTCTTCTTTATTATCGTAATAAAAAGACAAAGCATCATAGACTTGGGCATGGTTTATATGGGGATACATGGCAACAATTTCATCAACGGAATGACCATGTCTTTCTAATTGAGTAATCAGACTCACACTTATACGAGTCCCTGCAATTACTGGTTCTCCTCCGCATACCCCTTCCTTTCTTTCAATATAAGGGTGCGCACACTTTCTTGATTTAGCAGCAGAAATTGACATAGGCAGTTACCTCCCTAACTTTCCTTTTCTTAACATAAAACGGTAATCTTTTAGTACTCATTTATCAAGGAGAAAGGTACGCTCGGGATGTTTGACATAAGCAGCCGACCGTACAGGCACGTATGGCGGACCATATAGTCTGCACTCGACCGACATACGTATTTCAGTAGTAACCTTTGGAGGATGACAAGGGATGGTCGAGCCAACGCACGGGAGGATGAGCAATAAACAACCAAACAGCGACGACGGGATAGGGAACAGGTCAAAAGGCAGGGTAGAGATTTGTCGACGAAGTTTTACAGCAGAATCCCGAGGAATAGCAAGGCTGGTACAACTAAAAAGTCGAGGCTGTATCTCGGATACATCAAGTAACGCGTGAATTTTCTTTGGGAAAAAATTGTTGGCTGCCAGAATGGTGATCGTTTGATTAAAGAGTTTTTCCAGGGCTTGAGCCAGAATGGCGCAGATGTGGCCGGCGATGAATTCAGGGCAGACCGGTCCTCGAATTTCGGTCGGCTGTTCGCTGTTCTGATCAGCCTCATTGTCGGGCGTTTGTTCGGACTTCTCAGGATCGGTGGTTTTTTTCCTGGCGCCTCGACTGCAGGTTCCTTCTCGGACCTCTCGGCCATTAAAGCCTACAATCCGCATTAGCGATTGAGAATGCAGAATAACCGGATCGATATGCCAGAAAAATGGAAGCCCAGTAATGATCCGCATCAGGTAGATATACAGTACCCCTATGAAGGGTACTTTGCTTTCCCGCTTTTTGTTTTTCGGGTTGAGTTTGGCAAAGAGTTTATCGAAGCCAAAATGATCGAGGAAATAAAAGAACTCATCAAATAGGCCGGCCTCTCCCAAACCATACACTTCGGGAATATCCTTTCCCGAGGCTTTTCCATGATTGAAATTCAGACAGTTTCAGCCGGTATCTGGCTACGCTGCCCTCGTGCAGCCGCTGCAAGGCATCCAGCAGTATTTCATTGAAGGCGTTCCTGTCGTTTTCAGGCACCAGTTCATCTGTCAGTTGTTGAATATTCATCACTGATGGCGCTTGGCGTCCACGGACGATTGCCTGCACAGCCCGGATCAATGTCTCCCTATATCGGATGCGCAGGGGGTCCGGCACGGCCATGGTTTGCGTGATCGCCAGATACCGCTGGCACGAGCGCTCATAGGCCCAGATAAACACATCCCGCAGCAGATCAACCTGATTGAATTCATACACGCCCAGAGTAGCATCAACATAGGTCTGTTCGGGCACATCGATGAAAGAGAGCGGGCACAGGTTGTGTCGAATAAGCGGAATGTTCGCGGCCAGCCGGGAGACACGCTTGTTGACATCCTCGAATGGCTGCAGATAGGGCAACTGCACCATCACGAAAAAGGACTGCTCGAAAGGGTCGTCAATGGCTGCTGCCTTCTCAAGCAACAAACGGAAACAGTCTTCCAGAACCTGTGGCATGGCCGGCGGATGGTATACCGACCCGGAAATGTCGACCGGTCTACGACGTAACCGCCCGCAGGCATCCTCGTCAGAAAGCAGATTTTCCGACAGAATAGCGTGCAGGTTGAAAAAGGTGAAAGGGTTGAATCCGACCTGATCGGCCTCTTCGACGAGCATTTCGATGGCAGCCTTGTGATTCAGGATCATCTGGGTTTCCTGAATATCTTTGCCCTCTGCCGCCTGACCGAATTCGATCAGGTTCTGGGTGTCGAGCCGATTATACGTGTTCCCCTCCAGACGGGAAGAGGCCCATGACAGGTCAATCAGCAGCCGATTCAGGATTTCCCGGGCATAGGTGCCCGCAGGACGCCCGGTTGCAGGGGTGCGGCCCATCTCATGGAGCTGAGCACGCAGGGAATCGGAAAGATAGAAGGTGACGTCCGGATCATATTCCTCCAGAAATGTTCGCTCATATCCGACCGGTTTGCGTTGTATCAGCGGCCGCCGCACAAAATCGCGGATGATACCCCCCTCCTTTGATACCGGGATGTAACTATCCGTTTCGCCTCCGATTGAAACCTTTGATTCTAATGGCTCTGCGGTGGTTACGCTGGGTGCTCGCTTGTAAACCAGCGCGATACTTTCGCCTTCAGTGACGATTCGTCTGTCCTCTACGAGGCGTTTCAATCTACGCTGCAAGGATCGACGATTCATATCAGGCAAATGAAGGGCCAGGGCTTTTTCAAGTGAGGAAATCCCGACTCCTTCGGGATGTTCTGAAACCACCCGTATTATCAGATCAAATTCCTCGGCAGGCACAATCCGCGACATGATCATCTCTCCCTAATAAATTTGTACACAACAAGTTTGCACGTAGTTCAAGATAAAGCACGACACTACAGCACGACACTAATATGTCATTCTTTAGTGCCGCGCGTCAATCAGAAAATGTCAGGCTTATGAGCCTCTTGCAAAATGTTCAATTTTGGCCATGGTCAAGGAAGGCGAAGATTTTAACCGGAGGAATACATTGAGTATTTTGAGGATTAAAATCTGAGCCTGACGCAGAGGTTGGGCAAAAGAGGACGTTTTGCAAGAGGCTCTTATGTTGATGGTTTTATCCATCTGCAACCATTCCGCTCGAAGATAATGCACAAAACCCATGTCTTATTCATGAGTTTCGCGCTCCGGCTTCAAGAAAAGGCTGGGGGGGGACCCGTTACGCCCGCAACGTGGAAAGAGCTAACCTGAGCGGCAAAGATCGCACCCTCGGGTGCCTGGCCGTTTGCGCGGCCGTTTTCCCCCTGTGGCGCATTCATGTTCAGCAAAGTACATTTTCCCCACGCCGCTGTTTTTCCCGTTTTACCGGCGCTTTCTGGACGTCCGCCCTTTTTTCCGGAGACGTTCAGTCTTCATCGCAAACATGAACGCCGAGCAGAATACGGTTGTAGGTCCGTTGCAGATTCGCCCCAATGTTTCGACCTGTGCAGTCAGACTCCTTATTCACGACCCTCCAAGAGTTACGGTGTTTCATGCGCAATCAGTCTTGTTGGGTTTCGCCTTGCTCAACCCAACCTACGCATTTTCCGCTGAAACATACACGTAGTAGGTTGGGTTGAACGGAGTGAAACCCAACAAATTGGCATCGGACATCAATGCCCGGTGTGCCCCTTGAAAAACCGCAATTGCTGACTGCTCCATCCGGAAAGCTGGGTTTCCCGGACGGAAACTACTTGGGGGCTCCCTCCACGCCATTCAGAAACTGACGGCCCTCTTTTGTCAGACGGTATTTCTGTTTACTACTCCGGGGCTTACCCGGGACGGTCATTTCAATGAGCTCAGCTTCGAGAGCAGGCTGCAGATAGCGGTAAAGGAACGTAGGTCGGTGGGAAAGCCCCAGTCGTTCCATGATTTCCTGGCCTGTAAGCACTCTGTTCCCCACTGCCTCCATAATTCGTCCAACTTGTTCGGTGACTTGCCCTGCGGCTTGCCCTGTTCCGCCGAACATGGCCTTCATCAGATCGGAAGCCATGTCAACTTCCTTGTCCAGGCCCGGGATGAAGAACTCGAATGCCTTCCATGCACGGTCGTTCTTATGAATTGGGATCGGATGCCCCAGCTTCTGCCATTCCTCCCGCATCATGCGCATGCCTGTGCCGGCCTGCTCGCACATGGCAATACGGCGCATAGCCATGGCAATAGCCGGGTTGCGGACTTCCTTTTCTCCCGGCTCAAACAGG
>JAZDGK010000102.1:0-3798 GCA_043806955.1 Pseudomonadota bacterium
TCTTTTCATGATCCAGGCTCCTTTTGGTTCGTTCTTCCGGCATTCTGTCTGCCTTTGTGCTACCGCGGTGGGTATCAATAGGGTAGCTTTTTTTGCCACTTGGAACGAAAGCAAAGCATTCTGTGTGCCTCTGCGTGCTACCCTATAGCTACCCTCGGAAGTGAAACTGACAGTTTTCGAGTGAAGCCGAGGGTAAGTAGAATGGCATGAAAAGGACTGTAAATTAAGCGACATATGATGTCAAGTGAATTGTAGTGATAAGGTGGGAAAATGGGTATGGAACAGATTCCTAATCTGGGTGCCGTGCGTTCGAGTCGCGCCGGGGGCACCAGTTAAATCAAAGGGTTACGGGTGTGAGGCCTGTAACCCTTTTTGTTTGTGTGAGAATCCGTGTGTGGTTTTTGGCTTAGGGATCCGGAACATGCTAATATACCGTGCATAGGTCAACTCCCAATATCGAATGTCCAATACTCAATGTCCAAGGGACACTCTCCTATAGACTTCCAGATAAAGATTTTGGGTGCGTTATCGGTCGGGGATGTACTAACAGGTACTATCCCCTCCCTGCTGCCTTCCCAAAAACATTATCTGAAAGTCTATATACACAGCAAAATAAGCCCGATCAAACGCAGATGGTCCAAGTTCTCTAATTCTGTGTCAGCTCTATGCAAAATCGTCTCTTGACTTGTGCCTCGGCATTAAGACATGATGCCCTTCTTTCGCCGATTTTTCGGCGATACTGTGCCAGGAAAGCGGGCTGTCGATAAAGGAGTGTAACTGGCGCCGGTTCAATCCTGATGTCATGTCCATGAAGCAGCATTTCTTCTTCAAGTTCTCTCTTTCTGTTCTTCTTCTCCCATGCTGCGGTAAAACGAAAAAAAGACGGCTTGATCGTTTTCGATGAATAGTCGATTTTCTCCGTCATTCCGGTTGTATTAATGATGTCTGTGAGGTCGAACCAAACCTTTCTCTGTTTGGCAACTCTTTGCAGGGAGTCATCAAAGACAGCATTGGCCCATACAGCGGCCATGGGATGAATGCGCGCGTTAAGGGCAAATTCATTGCTCAGCATCAAACCCAGTTCGCGCCTCTGCCGCAACGGATGCTGAGTGAACCAGAGAAGCTTTTGATAGAGGTCGGCATTGTTCGTCACAACCGCGCCGCCTTCCCCGGCAAAGACCGCCTTGCCCGTAGTAAATGAAACAACAAGGGCATCAGCGTCACAACTTGCGGGCCTGCCATCCCGAAACGCCCCGAGACTCTGAGCGCAATCGGCGACATACCAGAGACCGTGCTCATCGGCGATCTTTCGAAGCGCTTTGGAGTCACACGGGGAGCCGAATATATCTACTCCCAGAATGGCCTTCGTCTTTCTTGATATGACGGTGGAAACAGACTCAGGACTAAGTGTCAGCGTCATCGGGTCTATGTCCGCAAAAACCGGCCGATTGTCGCGTAGCAGCCACCCGGAGAGCGACGCTCCGTATGTATACGGTGTGGTAATGAACTCAGACCTTCTCCGTCCGAGAGCAAGCGCAATCGCCAAGAGTCCGGTGCTTGCGTTTGACACACATAAGGCATGCGCCATGCCGTAGTGGCGCCTTAGTTTTGCTTCCAGCTCCGCGACCGCCCCGGCACCTGAAATGTGCATTTGCGCGATTGCTCTACTTGCATTCGATGCCGACAGGTAATCAAGTATTGCCGCCGCCGGGTCGTTTTGTGTCTTAGACGTTGGCATAGGGCTTATACTCCTCGATCTTCCTGATCAGTGCCTTGTAGTCAACCTGACCGGTTTCGGGGTTAACAATGTCTCGCAAATGCGAGGGATACTGGTAGGCCTTTGGGGCCCGGCTCCAGGGGAAGAACGACCGGGAAGAGCAGGTCATGATGGCCCACAAGTCCGCGTATATGCTGGACGCTTGATCATTGAAGGCGCAGAGGTCATGCGCCGCAAACAATACCGCGTCAGCCGTGAGACTGCCCTGAGCGAGAACCGCGTTGCTCAATGCGCCCCGTATGTGTCGCGGATTAGCCCCTTTATCGTATAACACCTCCGCAGCCTCCCGGATTGCGGCATTATCGGGTGTGACATCCCCACTGCACGTTATTCCCCTTGCTATTGAGCACAAAATCCCAGGGAAATCCTCCTTGAGCGGGTGGAGGACCGGGATGAAAGTGAACCTTGAGCGCATTGCCTCCGACATCCTCCACGGGCAATTGGTCGTCGCAACGACAAGCGATCTTCCTCGACGGCTCTCGTCCGAGAATGATTTCAATAGTTCAGCCATGACAGCCCTGCTTGCCCCGGAATCCCCATCGAAATCGGATCGTTCAAGCGGCATCGCCTCTGTGATTTCGTCGATGAAGCCGACATTCGGCGATCCTTCCTTCAAGACCGTTTGCTGGAGCCGCGCCTTTCGTTCAGTCTCCCCTACGATACCGCCCTTCGGACTGTGCATCTGGTAGGCGGGGACATCGGCTTGCCGCGCCGTCAGCAAGGCCAGATCAGTCTTTCCGGTCCCGGGCGCTCCCGCGAGTATGACATTAGCAGGCATCGATTTCTCGCCCTTCTTAAGTCCGTCTCCAAGGCGCAGAAGAATCTCCATAGGCCTTTCAATATTTACGCCGTGAAGAGAGACGTCTTTGACTCTGGAAGTATCAAGAGAGGTCAAGGTTCCTTCGGAAATAAGCTCCACATCGCGGTTCTTTTGGGCACTGAGCTGCCTCGATGTCAGCTCCTTGCCGCTCTTGTGCGAGGCGCGAAGCATCTGTTCAAGGCTCCGGTTCGGGGTATTCGCCGTGATATGGGCAACTGATTCGGCTTCCAGGTCTTTTTCAAACTTTGCCCCGGTATAAAGTTTAAGAGCGGTCGAAAGGAATTCATCCTTCTCGTCCTGATCAGGCTGCCGCAAACGCACCAGGTGAAGCGGCGAAGAGACGAGGTCGTCTATCAAGCCTTCTCTACCGTGAAAAATGATAAGGTTGCCGCTGGACCGCAACGAGAGGCTCTGCGCAGTAAGATGAGACAGCTCGATAACCTGAAGCTGCGTTTCAGTCTGCGTACCGTTGACAAGGGCCGGCGCAAGATGCTCCGCAAACTCGATCAGGACGGCAAACAGGATATTTCTTCCATCACTCCACTTCGGCTGTTCCTCTGCCGGCTTCCTGGCCATATTGGATATCCCCCTGATCACCAATTCAGTCTCACGTTGATCCCGAGGGATATCCAGCAGCCGGTGGTCACGCAGTATGTTCTCTACGCTTCTCAGGTCTTTGTCGTTATCAATAAAACGCGTTTCGTAATCAAGGCCTGCGGCCATGCTGTACGTGACCGTAACCATCCCATAACGGGTAAACAGCGTCCTCCGAAGCGATTCAAGCAGGGTGCGCAGTTTGCCGTCTTCAGCGACGAAATCATAGAGGCTTCGGCCACTCAGCAACAATCCCCGGTAGCCCTCTTCATAGCGTATGCAAATGTCTTCGACAGGGTTCATTTATTCCTCCTTGCAACAATTTGGTAGTGACCCTTTAACCGTTGATATATCATCTAAATACCTTTACCTATCAATAGGTTATAGGATTTAGTTGATTTTTAAAATCCCCCTGCGATAATTTATTGAATTTCAACGATCTATAGCCATTTATCAACCATTGAAGGGGCACTACCCAAAATCTTGTAATTCGAGAAACAATTCCCACGTCCCTACGGTATCGAGCACATTTAAAGGAAGGACCGCTCCATCCATTGACGCCTCGATTGTCCTTGATCGCCAACTCACGGGAAGCAGTTTTAGATCA
>JAZDGK010000103.1:0-11817 GCA_043806955.1 Pseudomonadota bacterium
ATCTCTGCGTCAGGCTCAGATTTTAATCCTCACCAGGCTGGAAAGCTGGGAAGCTAGGAAGCCGGGAGGCCGGAAAGCTGAATCGTTCGGGTTGGCTCGCAGCCTTCCGGCTTCCCAGCGTCCCAGCCTTCAAGCCTTCCAGCCTTTGCCGGTTAAAATCTTCGCCTTCCTTGCCCTTGGCCAAAATTGAACATTTTGCAAGAGGCTCGAAAGTCTATAGATTCACTCCTGTTTCAAGAATTACTGAAAAAAGACTATCAGAAAAAGCGAATAGAGGTCAAGCAGATTCGTAATCACAAATAATCGTCCTGCTCAATCAGACGGACGAGACTTGAAGAATATCTCTATCTTCGTGTTCTTCGTGGTGAGATACTGTCTTTGGCCGCGCTTTGTTCTCCGTGTGCTCTGCGGTGGATAGTCCGGCTCATCCGGACGTGGAAACGGGCGCAGCGATATCGGTCTCCTCTTTTTCCTTATAGCCGCATTTCTTCTCAGTGCACCGAATCATTGTACTGCCGGATTTGTCCGCTTTCCTTACCATATAAGGAGCCTGGCAATTCGGGCATTTCTTAAGCACCGGTTCGTCCCAACTGGCAAAACGGCATTTTGGGAAGCTGTTGCATCCGTAAAATAGTCGCCCCTTTTTCGTTCGTCTTTGGACTATGTCGCCCCCGCAGCCCGGTTCGGGGCATTTTGCACCCGTGGTCAGGGACCGGGTGCTTTTGCATTCGGGATACCCCGAACAGGCGAGAAAAGCACCGTACCTGCCCCGCTTTTGTATCATGGGACGCCCGCATTTTTCACAATTCCCAAAAGATTGGTCCTCATGTTTTAAGACCTCGATCTTGCCGCTCCGGTCCCGGCTGAAATCCTTGGTATTCTTGCATTCCGGATACCCTGAACAGGCCAGAAACGGACCGCTCTTCCCGGTTTTGATGACCATCGGGCGGCCGCACCGGTCGCAGGTCACGTCTGTGGGCAGCCCCTGCCCCTTGATCGAGACCATGTTGCTCTCGGCCCTGCTCAGACTCTCTTTAAAGGGAGTATAAAACCTGTGCAATGTCTCTATCCAGTCAGCCCGGGATTCCTCGATATTATCGAGATTCTCTTCCATGGCCGCCGTGAATTTTACATTTATAATATCCGGAAAATAATCAATAAGCAGGTCCGTAACGATGAACCCGAGTTCGGTGGGCATGAAACAAGTCTTTTCCAGCAAAACATATTTTCTGATCTGAATCTGGGACAAAATCGGGGCATAAGTGCTCGGCCGTCCGATGCCGCTCTCCTCCATTGTCTTTATCAGTGTGGCTTCGGTGAATCGCGGTGGCGGCTGCGTAAAATGCTGTTTGGGAACGAGCGTCAAGAGTTTTAATATCTCATTCTCTTCGAGCTGCGGCAGGGAGACTTCCCCTGTCTCGTCCTTCTCGTCCAGGCCTTCTACATAAAGCGCCACAAAGCCCGGGAATCGCAAGATGCTCCCACTTGCCCGGAAACCATACTCTCCGGCATCTATGTCCACAGCCGTTTGATCGAATATTGCCGGGGTCATTTGACTCGCTGTAAACCTTTTCCAAATCAGATCGTACAGATGAAACTGATCTCTGGAAAGGTATTGCTTCACCCTGGCCGCTTCAAGGGCGGGATCCGCAGGCCGAATAGCCTCATGGGCCTCCTGAGCCCCCTTGCGGCTCTGGTATGTATTGGGTTTTCCCGGCAGGTAGTCGGAACCGAACTTCTGCCCTATCACTTCCCTTATGGCTGAAACTGCTTCCGCACTAAGGCGCGTCGAATCAGTACGCATGTAGGTAATAAGACCCACGGGCCCCTGTTCGCCGAGTTCAATACCTTCATACAGTTGCTGTGCCACCAGCATCGTTTTTTTTGCCGGAAAATGGAGCTTCCGGTAGGCTTCCTGCTGGAGGGTACTGGTAATGAAAGGAGGACTGGGATTCCTTTTCTTCGCCTTCCGCTCGATTTTCGTTATCTTGAAAACCTTATTATTCAGATCCTTGACTATTTTTCCGGCCTGATCCTGGTCTGTTACCTTTGTTTTCTTCCGATCTATCGTTGTCAACCTGGCACAAAATGCCGGAGGGTTCTTTCCCTCCAGTTCGGCCGTAACGGACCAGTACTCTTCAGGTATGAATGCCTGTATCTCCCGTTCCCGGTCACAAACAAGGCGCACCGCTACTGATTGCACCCTGCCCGCCGAAAGCCCTTTCTGCACTTTTTTCCACAAAACAGGCGAAATCTGATAGCCTACAAGCCTGTCCAGTATTCTCCGAGCCTGTTGCGCTTCAAACTTGTGGGCATCCAGAGATGAGGGGGAGCTCAAAGCCTCTTCGATGGCCTTTCGCGTAAACTCGTTGAAAAGAACGCGATAGAACTTCTTTCCCGCAAACTCAAGCTCATCTTTTATGTGCCATGCTATGGCCTCGCCCTCCCGGTCGGGATCAGGCCCAAGGTATATTTCCGAGGCGGCCTTTGCGGCCTTTTTAAGCTCTTGAATGATCTTCCCTTTTCCTTTTATGACCTCGTACTGAGGACGAAAGTCGTTCTCAATATCTACGCCCAGATCCTTTTGCGGAAGGTCTTTTATGTGCCCCACAGAGGCCTTGACCTCGAACTTGTTTCCCACGTATTTTTGCAGTGTTCTAGCCTTTGTCGGCGATTCTACGATCAAAAGTGATTTTGCCATATTCTATTTCCTAATAAACAGTTTTCCCGGCAACTGCTGCACCAGGCCTTTCAATTCCAGGTTAAGAAGAAGCCCGCTGACTCTTTGCACGGCCAGACTGCCCCGCCGGGCCAGTTCATCGATATGTTGCGGATAATCCTCAATAATATTCAGCACTTCTTTTTCTTCATCAGGAAGCGACAACTCCTCCGGTTCTCGCACCGCAGTATCAGTCCCGGGCCGCACCAAAGGTTGCTGGGTCCTCAATTCTTCTACAATATCTTCAGCTCTTTCCACGAGCTTGGCGCCCTGTTTGATGAGTTTATGAGTGCCGCTGCTTCGAAGCGAATTCACGCTCCCCGGGACAGCAAAGATCTCCCGGCCCTGCTCCAGGGCAAAATTCGCGGTTATCAGGGAGCCGCTTTTCTGGGTTGCCTCAACAACTACTATTCCCAGGGACAGCCCGCTGATAATTCTGTTCCTCACGGGAAAATTCCTAGCTTCGGGAGGGGTTTCCAGCGGGAATTCGGAAACCACTGCACCATTTTCGGCTATCTTGCCGTACAGTTCTCTATTCTCGGGAGGGTAGACAATATCCAGGCCCGAGCCCAGCACCGCCACTGTCCGCCCCTTTCCGGAAAGCGCACCCACATGGGCCGCAGTATCGATTCCCCTCGCCAAACCGCTGACAACCGTCAGGCCGTGATTGACAAGAGAACGACAAAGCTGTTCGGTAGTCTTTTGCCCGTAATAAGTTGAGTTACGCGATCCAACCACGCCGACGCTGTAATTATCGGCATCGGTCAGGTCCCCCTTTACAAAAAGCAGGGCCGGAGGATCATATATGTTGCGAAGATTCCTTGGATAGCCCGCGTCCTCATAAGTCAACACCTTGATTCCATATTTTTCCAGCATCTTCAGGTGCTTTTCCGCACGTTTCTCCGTAACTCGATTAACCACCGCATCGATAATTTCCGCCTTGATTCCCTTTATTTTCGAAAGCTCCCCTCTTCCGGCAGCAAAGATTTGTTCCGGTCTTCCAAAAGACTCTACAAGTCGGCGAAAAGTTACACTGCCTATCCCTGGGACCAAATGAAGTGCAATCCAGTAGAACTGGTTTTCCATAAGTTAGTGAAGAGTAAACAGTAAAAAGTAAAAAGCAAAAAAACAAGCGTCCCTTAGTTCGTATCCTAGCGGATACTTTTCACTTTTTGCATAAATGTGAAATCCGGTCGAAACGATTTTTTCTGAATTGCAGGAATGGCTAAGTCAAAATGTAAGGCAAAGGTGCAAAACCCTTCTGGCGAGGCTTTATCCCTCAAGATTTGGCCCTAACCTTCTCCCCGATCGAAAATGACTCCCTTGTTCTGGTGACAAGCGCAGCAGCAGTCTCTTCTTCGGTTCGAATTATGACCAGCTCTCCGACTACGATCTCCTGTCTGGTGCCAAGGATCTCCTTTGCCCTGAGAATTTCGAAGGAATTACCGGATTCTATGCCGGATGTCCTCCCCTTATCTATATACACTATATTATACTGCGCTATCTCATCAACGGGTGGATCAACCTTAACAATAGTCGCTTCGATCCTTTGTGAGCACGGTTTCAGCACAATTTTCGCCGCATTCTCCTGAAGCGGCATAAGTTGATCGCCTATCGCAATCTCTTTGTACGCAGTAATGATTCTTCCTGAAGCCGGAGCGCCGCCCCGTATGATTTCAACCTTCCCGACGGGGAGGCAAAAAAGCCCGATCTTTTCGCCGGTCTTGGGGTGATGTACGATCTCCGTCTGAGGGCGCCAGACGGCCCATTTGGTTCCATTCATCAAGCAAGTCTTCTTGTCCGGTTCTATAAAGACCATATCATGGACGCTGACGAGTTGTTTGGATTCCGGCAAGCCAATAATGGTTCCTTTCTCGTTAAGTCGCTTATTCGAGATGAAACCGATGGCGTTCATATCGATCTGGGAAAAAATCCGCACCGGCATGTCTTCGAAACCGGAAGGCGCCAGTGGAGTCTGGACCACTGCACTGGAGGCTGCGGTTGTAACAACAGGTTCCGGCTGGGCAGGTTCAGTCTGCGCCGGCTCAGTCTGGACAACTGTGGTCTCTGCGTGCTTGTGACTTCCGGCTTCTTCCCCGACATAGAGTTCCATTTGCTCGCCCGGCAGAATCAGATTGGGATTCTTTATGTGTTGATTGTGTTTCCAAAGGTTAGGCCATAACCAGGGGTCATTAAAGAACCGGTTACAGATGCCCCAGAGAGTATCGCCTTTCTCTATCTTATAAATACCGGTATTCTGTCCGGTTGCCGATCCGACCGAAAACAGAACGAAAACAAACAAAACTGCCAGGAAAAGATTTGTTTTCATATGTCTCATATGTATCAGCCTCTTGCAAAAGTCCCGTCTTTGCTTGGTGCTCTCACTCGTAAGCGATGCTCGGGTTGCGGGTTACGAGTTGCGCCTTACGAGTTAACATCATAAAGCCACTTTCATTTTTCTGGTTCCGCGTGTTGAATCTTCTTAACCCGGAACTCGGAACAGAGTTTTGCAGGAGGCTCGTATCACTGCCCTTTGTCAATTTTGCCTCTTAAATAATATCGGGCAGCACGGCAAAGACCATTAGTGTGAAAGAAGCCGGCTTTCGCTGGGAGCCTGTCGGACTTACCTGTCTGCGTGTCCGCACGGGCAGAGGGGATCGTCACGAGGAAATGGAGGGACGAGACCAAATATTCCCGAATTTGAGGCGCAAATCTGGCCCATAGTTCATGGTTCATAGCTCGTGGTTGATAGTTTTCTCTTGCCATGAGCCACGAGTTGGGCCGCCCCCCCACTTTCCGCAGTAGATCATCATTGACGACAGGCTCCTAGGATTTTGTTTCTTTCCCGGCATTCTCTATTTGAGATGCCGACGGCCCGGCCACGTATGGACGCGAGACCTTTACTCTCACTTTGTCGGCTATCTCCAGGGTAATAATCTGGTCCGTAAGACCCGTTATTGTCCCATGCACTCCACCCATCGTGACTATCTGGTCCCCTATCTTGAGATTGTCAAGAAACCTCTTCTGATCCTTTGCCTTTTTCTGTTGTGGCCGGATGAGCAGAAAGTAGAAAATCCCAAAAATGATAAAAAGGGGCAATAGTTGCAGAAGCATCGACCCCCCCTGCACACCGCCCTGAGTTGGACCGACTCCCATTGCATATGCTGTTCCGATCATACTTTTTTCCCCCGTTTACATTGAATTTCACCACGAAGAACAAAAATCAAAAACATGGCGACAACTTAACGCCTCGAAAAGACACACCAAATCTCACTGTCACGAAACTCGGCATTCAAAGATACTCTTTCAATCATTCGCTTTTCTTCTATATTCGTAACAATTTAGTTGTTTGAAACAGATCGCCTCTGATTGTGCTGAGGCCCTCGATTGTGCCGTATTCGTAGGTTGGGTTGAGGTTACGAAACCCAACAAGACATGGCACGCAGGATTAGCGACGTTTTCAGAACGCTAAACTGTTACCTATATTCTATTCTCCCTCCGAATTCTCCCTCGATCGATAGAAACTTTCTCTGTACTCCCCAAAAGCATCTCTGCTTATCGCCCCGCGGATCTCTTCCATTGTCTTCAAATAGAAGTAGAGATTGTGGATGGTATTCAAGCGATAAGAGAGTATCTCGCGGGAAACAAATAAATGTCGCAGGTAAGCACGCGAATAATGGCGGCAAGTATAACAATTGCAATTCCCGTCAATCGGGTTTTCGTCTTCCTTGTATCTGCTGTTCTTGATAATAATCCTGCCGAATGAAGTGAAGAGCATACCATTGCGTGCATTGCGCGTCGGCAAAACACAATCAAACATATCAATTCCGCGGTAGACACATTCTATTATGTCTTCCGGAGCGCCGACCCCCATGAGATAGCGGGGAGATCTTTCCGGCAGGCAGACAACCGTCTTCTCGATAACCTCAACCATGGTTTCCTTCGGTTCACCGACGCTCAAACCGCCTATAGCATAACCGTCATACCCGATCTTCAGTATGTCCTCAACACTCATCCTTCTGAGATCTTCAAACATACCACCCTGCACTATTCCGAAGAGATGCTGTCCGTTACCATCCTTCCTGGCCGCCTTTGAACGTGCCGCCCAGCGGGACGTAAGCCTGGTTGCCTCCATAGTCTCCGGGTAGGGGCAGGGATATGGAATGCACGTATCCAGACACATCATAATGTCGGCGCCGAGAGCCTCCTGAACAGCAATAGCGTCTTCAGGCGAGAGAAACAGCGCCGAGCCGTCGAGATGCGATTTGAAACGCACGCCTTCTTCCGAAATATCGCACAGACCACTCAGACTGTATATCTGAAACCCCCCGCTGTCGGTAAGCAAAGGGCCTTCCCAATGCATGAATCTGTGCAGTCCGCCAAGTTTCTCTATTGTCCTGTGACCGGGACGCAAAAACAAATGGTATGTATTGGCCAGAATTATTTGGGCCCCCACAGAGAGCAGGTCTTCCGGGGCTAAGGCTTTGACGGTAGCCTGCGTGCCGACCGGCATAAAAGCGGGGGTCTCAATGATTCCATGCGCGGTTCTTAATTCTCCCAGCCGCGCGGAACTCGAGCTATCCGTCTTTTTCAAATCAAAAATGTTGTCGTTGCTCATAAAACACGTTAACCGTTCACCGTTGTCCGTTCACAGACAAGAAAGCATGGAGCATAGGGCGCATTTGCATCCGCGTCCATCTTAGTCACTAAGGGAAAATATTCGCGCATTATCCGGCAAGATTTTCATTTCATTAACGCGTCGCTGTCTTGTTTTCTAGCGTTTTGAATTTTCCGTTTTTGGGTCATTCGAATTTGTTTCGGATTTCGGATTTTGAGTTTCGGATTTCCGGCTTGTCCGGGTTAGGGTCTGTCATCCGACTGAGATCAGCGGCGGCGAACCGGGGCGGACAATCCGAAATCCGAAATGGGACAACCCGAAACCCGTTACAAAATCAGCATTGCATCTCCATAACTAAAAAAACGATACTGCCTTTTAACAGCTTCCTTATAGGCGCGCAACGTTTTTTCACGGCCGGCAAAGGCGGAAACCAGCATCAAAAGAGTTGACCGCGGCAGATGAAAATTGGTGATAAGATGATCGACTATCTTGAATCGGTAACCCGGATAAATAAAGATATTTGTAAAGCCGCTGCCCCGGCATATCCTGCCGTCTGACACCGCGCTCGATTCGACGGCCCTGGCGGCAGTTGTGCCGACCGCCACTACTTTATTGCCGTTCTTTTTTGTCTCATTTATTCGATCCGCGGATTCAGCGCTCACGGAATAGAATTCCTCGTGCATTTTGTGCCGCCGCAAATCTTCAGACCGGACAGGTGCGAAGGTCCCGTATCCTACATGAAGAGTGATCGGAGCGATGCCGACGCCCGTGCATTTTATTCCGTCCATCAGATCTTCCGAAAAATGAAGACCAGCGGTCGGCGCAGCCACTGAACCGGGATGTCGTGCGTAAACCGTCTGGTACCGGTACAAATCCTCCTCTGCCGGTCCTCCGTTCCTTCGGATGTACGGAGGAAGCGGCACCTGCCCTGCATTGGCTAAAACCTCTGCTATTTCCCCTTCCCAGGAGAGTGACAGCCTTATCTCGCCATTACGGAATGGCCCGGTGACTTCGCCCTGTAATGATTCACCAAACCGGATCGTCTCTCCTGTTCTAAATCTTCTCGCATTCTTGACGAGGCAGCTTACGATCGCCTTCTTCTCCTCACGTGAATCAGGCAAACCCAAGAGCAAAACCTCCACAGTTTTGCCTCTTGATGTTTCACCCACAAGTCTTGCCGAAAAGACCTTCGTATCATTTACAACCAGAAGGTCGCCCTCACGCAGATACGATGTGATCTCGCGAAAAACGCTGTGAATCATGCTGTCCCGGGCGCGGTCGAGGACCAAGAGGCGAGAGGCGTCTCTTCGGTCCAAGGGATATTGGGCTATGAGCTCGGACGGAAGATGATAATCGTAGGAATCCAGCGAAAAGTCATTATCCTCGGCGTGGTTGTCCATTTTAGCCCCCTGAAAGCACTATACTAAATTGATGTTCCGATCCTGTCAATCCCTGGGAGTCTGTCGGCCTTGGGTCTCGATTTGTCATTCCCACCAATCCTCCGGGTGCAGGAAGGCGGGCACGGCCCGGCAAATAGATTTCAACAGAAATCCCTCTTTCGATTATTCCGAGCGCGGGAGCATTCCGATAAGGTATTAGACGAGCCGACGTTGGATGCACCCTTATGGACTTAGAAGTTTCCAACATACCATTTTAGGATTAATGTCCAATGTTCAATGCTCAATAACCAATTTCCAATTAGGAGCAAATACCTTGGACCTTGGACCTTGAGTATTGGACATTCGATATTGGAAATTGACCTATGCGCGGTATATTAGCATTTTCCGTATCCCTTATGGTTTTTTGGCCATGTCCTGTGGTTGACGGGAGATAAGAATGAAAAGGCTTAGAGTAATGATAGTTGAAGATCAAAAACTCCTGCGTATGCTGTGGGACAAGGCACTTGTCGAAGTATTATTTGAGAAGCGCTTCGCCGTAGACGGCGAAGCGGCGTTGCAACTCTACAAGTCATGGAAGCCCGAGCTCATTCTTCTGGATGTTATTTTGCCGATCATGACTGGTTATCAGGTACTGAAAGAAATCCGTGAGGAAATGGGAGATCTGGCCACGCCCATAGTTATGGAAACGAGCCTGTCCGAAAAAGACGACATACTGGAGTGCCTTAAACTCGGCATAAGCGGGTACATTGTGAAACCGTTCAATCTGAAGGAAGTTCCCGGAAAAATAATCCAGTACGTCAGCAGCGCCTATCCCGCATGGGCGGAGGAGGCTGCAGCAGCCCTTTCGTCAAATTCCAAAAGCCCGGGCGTCTGATCTGACCGCCCGGCAAACCCGCCAGTTCCCCAACCAGCTTATTGCTTAAGGCTGAAAGCCTGCAAGAGAACTGGACTCCGGCAAAAAACAATGATATCAGAGCCTGTTGCAAAAATCCGTGATGGGACAAATCGTGCTCGTGCTCAGCGAAGCGGTTGCTCGTAATCGATGATCGGGTTGCGAGTTGCGCGTTACGAGTTAACATCATAAAAGACCCTTCGTTTTTCCACATTGCTGGGCCTCTTACTCTATTCTTATCGAATCGCTCGTTTCCAGATTGGATTCCGCATCATAGCGATAGTCGGGATTGCTGATGTTTTCCACTATAAAGGTAAACGTCGTTCCGGGCCGGGGGTTTCTCAATAGATTAGAACTAACCGTCACTGATCCTGTAGAATCGGTTATACCCAACTCCTTGTCGAATGTGGCGCCGCTCCAGCTTCCCCTTACCAGGACCCCCTGCACAGGGGCTCCGGCTGCATCCGTTATTTCTACGGTGGCGAGGGCCTGAGTATACCTGGTCAAACGCACCCTCTTAGTCTTCACCTGCATCGTGACATCCGCAACATGGATTGAGGACAATTCGGCCGCCGGTGTGCCGGCCAATGCGAGATACGCATTCACGATGCCGTATCCGTATTCTTCGTCCCAGCCTGTGGCGCCCTTATCCTCGGCGGTTGCTTGCAGGATCGTCTTAACTTCATCAGGAAGCAGATCCGGGTTCCTGGAAAGGATCAGGGCAGCGACTCCCGCGACGTGCGGGGCGGCCATGGAAGTACCCTGATAGAACCAGTAACTGAAGACCTTTGGGTCGGATCCGAATGTCTGCTGAAGAATGCCGTCGACATATCCATCCTTGTTTTCGTCAAGGCTCAGGTCGCCGCCGGGTGCGGCAAGATCCAGATACTGTCCTGTATTCGAGTATTTTGCCCTGTTTCCGCCGCATGTCGTCGCACCGACTGCAATGCAATAGGCATCATAAGCGGCAGGGTAGGACGGGGCATTCCCTTTATCATACTGATTCCCGGCGGCGCAAACCAGCACGGCCCCACAGTTGTAGGCATAAGCCAGAGCGTTTTCGAGAGTAATGGATGGAGCCGATCCTCCAAAACTCATATTTATTACGTTGGCACCGTTTCTCGCTGCGTAACAGATACCTTCGGCTATATCCGCGTATGTGCCGCTTCCTGCTGAATTCAGGACTTTTACCGGCATGATCGAGGTCTGGAAGGCTACTCCGGTCACCCCAATCCCGTTATTCGTGCTCTGGGCAATTGTACCGGTGACGTGGGTTCCGTGACCGTGGTCGTCATTCGGATGATTGTCTTCATTTACAAAATCGTAGCCGGGGACAAAAGAGGTATTCGCGAGGTCAGGGGCCTGGGCATAATTGCCGTAATTCTCGTAGGCTACCCCGGTATCCACTACGGCAACCACTATGCCGGGGTCTCCTCCCGGTTCAATATCCCATGCAGATTCCATGTTAATGGCCTTCATATTCCACTGATAACGATAGTATGCATCGTTTGGGAGCACAAAGGCAGAAGCGATGTAGTTCGGCTCGGCATATTCCACTGCCGGATCGTTGTTGTAAGTCTTGACCATTTCCTGAACGGTCCTGCCGGCGGGGATACGCAGTCTTCTGCATCCGGAAAGTGTGCCCACGGAGAAAACGGAGGCGGCATGCCTTCGGTTAATGCTGCCTATGGCGCCCTCACTTACCCCCCGCTTGAACTTAACGATAATCTCGTCCGGAAGTTGTTTTCGGACGGTTCCTCCGTTCTGTCCGGGTCCGCTCCCGGTCAAAGATCGAGCTCCGGCGGTATCGACAAAAATCGCAGCAAGAAACAGCAAGAGGCATACCAGACAAGTATTGATCCTTTCCTGCATACTCCCCTCCTGAAAAATGACTCCGGACGGGCTTCAAATCCCGGCAGACGCCCAATATGCTTATCGGCAGGACTTCTCAATCCGTAAAATTCAGGCCATTTCGTTCCGGACCGATCTCCCGTGAGTTTGTCGGACCAAGGCTAGGACTGCCCTTTACCCACAAGTCGTGCATAGCGTCACTGACGTCAGTGCGCGCTGTATGCTGTTGAATTAAGGAATTTACATCCTCTCCACCATCCTGGGGGGAGAGGATCGAGGTGAGGGGTAACCCTGCCCGGTCAGCCCCCTCACCCTCCCGGTCAGGATCAAGCAAATC
>JAZDGK010000104.1:0-5670 GCA_043806955.1 Pseudomonadota bacterium
CGATCCATCCCGTCCGGCTGCGTTGCTCGTCGGTTGCATACTCACGGTATGCGCCCTCCTCGCGTCTTGCCAGACGGGCGCCTCAACGCTCAGAATTGCGCAACTTATTCCCTGACAGACCCTTGGGGATCGTCACGAGGAAGTGTAGGAACGAGACCAAATATTCACGAATGTGAGGCGCATAGTAACCGTTCACTGCTGACCGTTCACCGTTCACCGTCGAGGCGCTTTTCAGGTTCTTACGGACAACGGTGAACTGATAACGGTAAACGGATACTGGCCGTTTCCTCCACTTTCCGCAGTAGATCATCCTAAGTCCGACAGGCTCCTAGGTGGAATGGCCAACAAAAACAGGAGGATGGCATAATATGGCGGTCAAAATTCGCTTGGCTCGACAGGGGGCAAAAAAAAGCCCTTATTATCGAATTGTTGTAACGAGTTCTGAATCCCCCCGAGACGGCAAGTTTATTGAGAAGATCGGGACTTACGATCCGAAGTCGGAGCCTTTTTCTCTCAACGTTAACGAACAGAAACTGAGTGACTGGATTCAAAAAGGCGCAAAGCCTACGACCACGGTAAAGACCCTTCTTGAGAAGCGCGGGCTCCTAAAAAAAGGTACTTCCACCTTGACTGGATAGTGTATAATGACTTCATGTCAGGTTGATATTGCATTGAACCTAGGGGCCGGTCACGGAATAAGTGGTGCAATTCTCAGTGCAGAGGCACCCGCCTGGCAAGGCGGGAAGAGGGCGCATACCCCTGAGTATGTACCCCACGAGCAACCCAGCCGGACGGGATGGATCGGTGCTCAGAATGTACAAGTTATTCCGTGACAGGCCCTAACTACAGGGAGGTTGAGACATGAAGGAATTGGTTATCTATATTGCACGTGCGCTCGTTGACAATCCGGATGCAGTTGAAGTGAATGAGTTGGAAGGGGAACAAACCTCCGTAATAGAACTGAAAGTGGCAAAAGAAGATCTCGGTAAGGTAATCGGAAAACAGGGCCGTACGGCAAGAGCTATGCGCACGATACTAAGCGCGGCATCAACCAAGTTGAGGAAAAGGTCCGTTCTGGAGATTCTCGAGTAGTTTTTATGAGTGGAGGTTCAGGATGCGTTACGAAATAAGTGTTACAAGATTGCGCCGGATTTTGGGCTGTATTCAAGGCTGCTTATGGGGCGACCATACTGAAGTATGCGACCCCTTAAGCAACGCAGGATACGGCCCAAAAGACTAGCAATATGTCACAGTTATTTCGTAACGCATCCTTAGTCCTCGTTGGCAGGATTGTGGGAGCCCATGGTGTTAAAGGGATAGTCAAAGCTTTGTCTTATACTGAGTCAATCGACAGCTTCAAGGCTTTTAAGACCATCCTTCTAACGGATGAACGCGGCCACGTTCAAGAGCATTCTTTAGAATCCTCTACCGGCAAAGGGAAAACCGTTCTACTGACTCTTTCCGGAATACTTTGCCGTTCAGAAGCCGAATCAGTGGTGGGCACGGACTTATATATTTACCCGGAATTACGCGAGAAACTGGACGGTGAGTACTTCTGGGACGAGATTATGGGTCTTTCAGTTCAAACCGAAGACGGCACGGTGCTGGGTAAGATCGCGTCTGTTATTCCAACAGGCGCCAACGATGTATACGTTGTTCATGGCGACTCAAAAGAGTATCTGATACCGGCAGTTGAGGATGTTGTTCTGGATATAGATCTTCTAAGGGGGGTTATGACCATAAGACCTTTAGAGGGTCTCTTGAACATAAATGAGATTTGACATATTAACTATCTTTCCGGATTTGCCTTCTTCGGTGCTTGATTACGGAATTCTGGGCAATGCCGTAAAACAGGGGAAAATAGACATCAGGGTGGTGAATCTCAGAGATTATGCAGGCGGCAAACATAAGGTAACGGACGATCGGCCCTTTGGCGGCGGTGAGGGAATGGTTATGAAACCGGAGCCGATTCACCGCGCCGTCAGCGCAATCAGGGCTGAAGACCCGGCAACGCGCGTTCTGTTGCTCGGACCTCAGGGCCGGCTTTACAGCCAGGAAATTGCGCAAGAACTGAGCCGGCGCCAGCATCTTTTGTTCATTTCCGGCCGCTATGAAGGAGTTGACGACCGCATCTCGCATTTTATTGACGATGAGATATCGATCGGGGACTACGTTCTTTCCGGCGGCGAGTTGGCGGCGCTTGTTATGATCGATTCCATAACCCGGCTGTTGCCGGACGTACTGGGGTCGCCTGATTCAGCGGCAAAAGACTCTTTTTCAGACGGCCTCCTCAAGTATCCGCAGTTCACGAGACCCCGGGTATGGCAAGGCATTGAGGTCCCGTCTGTTTTGTTGTCAGGAGATCACGAAAAGATCGCTCGATGGCGCCGGAAGGAAGCTCTGAGACGGACGTTATGTAAAAGGCCGGGTATCCTGAAAAGCGTCAATCTGTCCCCTGAAGACCGTGGCTTGCTGAAAAAACTTGAGAAGGAAAAAGAAGCCGTCTCCGCTGATGCAGAATAAGGTTCGGGTCGATATAGCCCTCGTGCACTATCCTGTTTCTAACAGGAACGGGGAAATCATCGCATCGGCAGTAACCAATCTCGATATACATGATCTGGCGCGCCTTGCCAGGACATACGGATTGGGTGCATTTCATATTGTGACACCGATTGAAGAACAGCAGTCCTTTGTGAGAGAAATCCTCGATCATTGGCTTTTCGGATGGGGCAGGAGCTATAATCAGGACAGGGTAGATGCCCTGGAACTGGTTGAGATCAGTCCGTCGATCGAGGCGGCTGAAGAAAAAATTGAAAACTCTTGCGGAAAGAGGCCGCTTCTTATAACGACCAGTGCCAGAACCAATGGAAACGTCCTTTCCATTGAAGCTGCCAGGGACCTGCTGAGAGGCCGTTCTCCTGTACTGCTGGCTTTTGGCACCGCTTGGGGCCTTGCGAATAAGACGGTAGAAAGAGCCGATTACGTATTGCCGCCGATAGAAGGACGGGCCGGATATAACCATCTTTCCGTGAGAACGGCTGCGGCCATTATAATAGATAGACTTCTAGGAGCTTGTCGGACTTAGGGATGATCTACTGCGGAAGTGGGGGGAAGTCCGACAGGCTCCTAGGCGAAATATAGACTTTCAGATGATGTTTTTGGGAAGGCAGCAGGGAGGGGATAGTACCTGTTCGTACATCCCCGACCGATAACGCACCCAAAAGCTTTATCTGGAAGTCTATAGAATAGAGTACTCGTGCCGTTGGAACGAGTGTTTCACTATTGCCTTTTCAAGAATTGTCCAACGGCAAAGGCTTGAGCGCCACGGACGGGGTTTCCGGGAAATTGACAAGTGGGGATTTCTTTGCGTTCTCCGCGTGCTCTGCGGAGAGGAGAACTCCGGTAAGGGTTTGCTCAGAAATAAACCGGCATTTTAGGCGCTCAGATTTAGGTCAGATTTGTTCGATCCGAGGCTGCAAAACCGGAGGAGCCTGTCGGACTTACGATGATCTACTGCGGAAAGTGGGATGACGGCCCAAATATCCCCGAATTTTCGTTGCATAGCAACACTATGCGCCTCAAATTCGTGAATATTTGGTCTCGTCCTCCACTTCCCTCGCGACGAGCTCCTAAGTCCGACAGGCTCCTTGGAATAGTCGTTCTATTTCGAGGATTTTGCAGTTGAGGATCGGACGAAGCCGGCCTGAAGCTGTGATGCATAAAGAGCCGAGTTATTTCTGAGCAAGCCCCTAATCAAGCTCACTCGATATAAAGACCGGCATAGCCAACTACATGGGCGTAATCTCCACTCGTTTCTCCGGATGTTGCGTACTTAACCAGTTCAGCCCTTGTTGCTCCCAGCTTCTTACACGCAGCCAGCATCATAGCTGCGGGAATAACGCCACACATCGAGATCTCATGCATCCTCACCTCTTCCAGGAGTCCCTCCGGGTCTAAAGCCAGTATCCTGTCGATGGCGATCCTGTCCTTGTTTCTGGCGGACTGGTCCGATTCATAGTGGGTCATGTCCGAACTCGCCACCACGAGCACCTTTTCCCCGTACTCCATGATTGCACTTGCGAGCCCTTCTCCTACCTCCTTGCATACTCTCCATCCGGCATGCGACACCGCAATCGGCACGATCGTAAAGCTCTTTTTCAACGCCTGCAGAAACGGCAATTGCACCTCAAGCGAGTGTTCGTAGACGTGAGCCCGATGATCGTCAGTAATATGCGAAGAATGCCTGCCGACAAGGGAGGCGAGTTTCGCGTTGACGGGGACGTTTCCGTTGGGCATTTCCCATATCCCATCGGCCATCATAGCCAGGCCCGAACCGATTCCTCGATGGTTCGGGCCGAGAATAACCACTGTGTCGGGTATTCTTATTCCAGAGAAAACCGCTCCGGCCACATGCCCTGAATAAATGTATCCCGCGTGCGGAGAGACGACCCCGAGCGCATCCCTTTTGTCGCTTTGGGGGAGAAGGTAGGACCGCACCTCCTGGGACAAAACGGATGGGTTATCGGGATAGAAGCGACCAGCAACCGCCGGCTTTCTGATCATATGCGTTCAAAATGCGCCAACGCGCTCAGAGAGTTGGATCTCAATCAATTCAACTTACGTATATCACAGACGAATGGCCCGGACAAGGATATTTGCACTTTTGGCGCAAGTACAGGCTCCTACGGCCTCTCTGTTTCGAAAAGTTTGCCCTGCTTTTCCGCACCGGCGTGAGGAGGAATGTAGGCGGGCGCCTTCGAGAAATTCTCTTCCACGAAGCTCCAGTTGACAAGGTGATCAAGAAAGGCGGCCACGAAGTCTGCCCGACGGTTCTGGTAATCGAGATAGTATGAGTGTTCCCAAACGTCTATGGTCAGAAGGCCCGTGTGGCCCAAAGAGAGAGGATTCTCTGCATTGCCGGTCGCGATCACCCTTAAGGCGGTCCCGTCTTTGACCAGGCACGCATAGCCGCTCCCAAAGAGACCTGTTGCCGCCGCCGTAAATTCCTTTCTGAAATTGTCGAGGTTCCCGAAGGAGTTTGCCAGCGCTTCGAAAAGACCGCTTCCCCCCGGGGACCAGCCGCCGCCGGGTTTCATGCAATTCCAAAAGAAATTGTGATTCCAGACCTGGGCGGCGTTGTTGAAAACAGCCGTCTTTTCGGTTTTCCCTCTTGTGCTTTTAATTATCTCATCCAAGGGCTTACCGGCCAACTCCGTTCCCTGAATCAATTGGTTCAACCTGTCAACGTACCCCTTATGATGCCTGCCGTAATGAAAGCTCATGGTCCGTTCCGAAACATACGGCTCCAGCGCATTCTCTGGATATGGAAGGGGCGGTAATTGAATGGCTGATTCACCTCTTGTCTTATCGGTTTCCGTATCACCTTCCCTTTTCATAATAATCCTCCTGTTGTATGTCCCACAGACAACTGTCCGCGTTCATCTGCGTCGGTCTGCGGCAAAGAACCGGTTTAATTAGATTGTAAGGTTCCTGGGACGGGCAGTCAACCTTGAAAAGAAGACTCTCTTTGGATGCGTTACGAAATAAGTGTTACAGGATTGCGCCGGATTTTGGGCTGTATTCAAGGCTGCTTAAGGGGCGAGCATACTGAAGTATGTGACCCCTTAAGCAACGCAGAATACGGCCCAAAAGACTAGCAAGATGTCACAG
>JAZDGK010000105.1:0-2083 GCA_043806955.1 Pseudomonadota bacterium
TTGGCCTTCTGTACGGCCGTTGTGTTCGTCTTTCCAATGTTTGGTTCCATGGATAAAGATACCTGCACTTGTTGTTGTTTGCTGGTAATTCTATCCAAGATGATTCGATATAGCAAGAGGAATAATCATTGAACAATCAGAAACAATTGCGATTGAAATGTGGCAATATCTGTCTCAAAATTTCCTTAAAATGATCTACACAGGACTCTCCTGCCTCTCCACCCACCCCTTCACATCGGCCAGCAACTCCTTTTTGAATTCTTCCGGTTCCGGATTCCGGTTTTCACCGGAATGACGATTCTTGGGCATTTTCGATTTTTTACGAGGCCGTCATAATTGACGCCTCTCTCGATCATAATCAATTTGTGTATCTTCATTGCCGGGGAGGCCGGGGCCGGACGGGAACGGTCGTTGGCTGCTGGCTTGTCCGACACGGTACCGCCGAAGGAAAGAGCGCTCCGGATAAGATTCGGGAGTTTCATCTTTCCGACTTCATGGGAAAGATATTTTACAAAAATATGCAGAAATACTTTATGCTGTCAGGACGGTGTAAAAAGAGCGCACATGCCTTTTGAGAAAAACTAGTTCAGAAACGGGAGAGAGTGCATATCCTGATATAATAACGGAAAAACGGAAAAAGGAATGATCCATGCCTCTCAACATTTACACCAGCAACCGTATGGAAAATCTGGTCGAGGCCCTTGCCTGTGTTCTTAAAGAGCCCCTAAGCACCGCCTTAACGCCTGAAGTGATTGTCGTACAGAGCGAGGGGATGCAGCGCTGGGTCGCGATGGAGCTGGCAAAGCATTTCGGTGTCTGGGCCAACTGCAACTATCCATTTCCGAACTCCATGGTATGGCGGCTGTTCAGTCTGGTGCTCCCGGATGTTCCCGATGATGCATCCTCTTTTGCTCCGGAAGTTCTTACGTGGAAGATTATGGGGCTTCTGCCTGGATTCCTGGACCGTGAGGAATTTGCCCCATTGCAACATTACCTTGTTGGAGACCGGAACGGACTCAAGCATTTTCAGCTCGCGGAACGCATTGCCGACACCTTCGACCAGTACACCATTTTCCGTCCAGATATGCTGATGGAATGGGAAGGAGCCAAAGAAACGGGCAGCAAAGGCAAGTGGCAAGCGGTCCTCTGGCGGGCACTGGTGACAGGCAGCACAGGATGCCACCGGGGGCGTCTCAAGGATGAGTTTTGCCGTCGGATGATGACGGGCATACCGGTAGATAGCGGGATACCGGAAAGGATCGCCGTATTCGGCATCTCCTATTTGCCGAAATACCACATGGAAATTCTGGCAACGATCGCCCGGATCACGGATGTCAACCTGTTCCTGCTGAGTCCCACCCGCGAATATTGGGCCGATATCATCTCAACTAAGGCAACGGCGCGGCTGACAGCCCAAGATGGCGCCCTGCGGATTGAAGGGAATCCACTCCTGGCGTCCCTCGGCAAGCTTGGCCGTGACTTTTCCGACATGGTCATCGAGATCGGCGATGTGGCTGCCGTTCAGGAAGACCTCTACGAAGATCCGGGCGGGGCATCGCTTCTTCAGGACATACAAACGGATATTCTCAACCTCTCCGACCCTGGGGAGAGGCCTGGGGAGAGAATGGATAAACGACCAGTTGATCAGGATGACCGGTCTATTCAGATCCATTCCTGCCATAGCCCGATGCGCGAAATAGAGGTTCTGTACGATAACATCCTTGCCATCCTGGAACGAGTAGACGGGCTCGTGCCCCGGAACATCGTCGTGATGACCCCCGATATTGAGACCTATGCGCCCTATATCTCGTCAGTCTTCGACGGGTGTCAGGATAGCTCCTTGAAAATCCCTTACTCCATTGCTGATCGGCGCCTGAAGAGCGAGGGGCAGATCGCTGCGGTGATGCTGAAACTTATGGGTCTCCCCGGTAGCCGGCTCACTGTCATCCAGTTGTTCGACATCCTTGAAGCAACTCCGGTCAGAAGACGTTTCGACTTGAACAATGAAGAGCTCGAAATCATCCGCGGCTGGATCGAGGATACGTGGGTACGATGGGGGATAGACGAGCAGAGCCGAATCCGC
>JAZDGK010000106.1:0-2984 GCA_043806955.1 Pseudomonadota bacterium
ATCCTTGACCTTATCGGAAACACTCCCCTGGTAAAAATTCAGGACCCCAACGGTTCCAACGGTGTCCGCATACTCGGAAAACTGGAGGGTAACAATCCGGGCGGCTCGATAAAGGACCGCATCGCGTATCGCATGATCCAGAAAGCCGAGGAAGAAGGGCGCCTCACAAAGGACAAGATCATTCTGGAACCCACGTCCGGCAACACAGGAATCGGTCTGTCCATGGTGGCAGCCAGCAAGGGGTATCGCTGTCTGCTCACTCTTCCCGAATGCGTGAGTCTTGAGAGGCGGAACACCCTCCGGGCGTTTGGCGCGGAACTGGAAATCACGGTTGCGTGCGAAGGCACAGATGGCGCCATCAGGAAAGCGCATCGGATTTACGAGTCCGACCCGGAAAAATACTTCATGCCCAATCAGTTTGAAAACCCGTACAATATAGAAGCCCATTATATGACCACAGGCAAAGAAATCCTCGAGCAGACAGCGGGCGAGATAGACATCTTCGTGGCCGGTATCGGAACCAGCGGCACCCTGATGGGAGTTTCAAGACGCCTGAAAGAGCATAACCCGGCTATTGAAATAGTTGGTGTCGAGCCGGTGGAGGGGCATGCCATCCAGGGCCTAAAAAACATGAATGAAGCCATTGTGCCCAAAATTTACGATCCCAAGCGAATCGACCGGATCATTCAAGTCAATGACGACCAGGCTTACGACACCACCCGTTGGCTGGCATTGACCCAAGGGATCTTCGTGGGCATGAGTTCCGGCGCGGCGGTTTACGGGGCCATGCAGGCCGCCAAAGATCTTAAGAATGGCACGGTTGTGTGCATACTTCCCGACCGGGGCGACAGATACCTCAGCACCACTCTATTCAAATCCATCTGCGCCAAATGCCCGCCATAAGAGAATGTGCGGAGGAAACTTTTGCATAAAAAGTTTCCCCCGTACCTACGGGAATTCGCCACACGGCGGGCACGGCCCGCCCTACGAAGCTGTTCGAGCCTCTGCAATGACCGTTGACGCGACTAGCACGCAGACAGCGATGATCGTTTTCTCTCCGTTCATGTTTCTCCTCCACGAAATCAAGGTAGTTCTGCCGGAAGGCCCACCGTCGATCGATCTGGTCCCTTGCCACATTAGTGAACAGACAGGCTTATCGGTTACAGGGGGAGAAGAAATATTTTTCAGGGAGCAGCCATTTTTCGAAGTGATTGCCGGCCGGAACCTGGAACATGGGAGAAGAGGTTTCTTTTCGCATTCTGGGCATGCGGATCAGCGTGGATTGAATTTGGGCAAGGTGAACGAAAAGGTTGTACCGCCATCTTCTTCCGACTCCGCCCATATTCGGCCACCATGGCTCTCGATAATTTTTTTTGCAATTGCCAATCCTAGCCCTGTGCCAGGCTGAGCGTCAGGCCTGGGGGCACGGAAGAAACGATCAAAGATCTTTCCGAGGTGCTGGGCAGGTATGCCTATTCCATTGTCGGATATACTGGTGAGCACTGATTCCTGGTGGTCCCGGACTTCAATTCTGATCACCGGATCAGGCCTGTCGCCCATATGGCGAATCGCGTTTACCAAAATGTTGTCCAAAACCTGTCGAATACGATGCGCATCACCGGAGACAGCCCTGTCTGAATCTATCTGGAATTGGATGCTGATCCCTTTTTCTTCTATCGTCTGGCGGTGCTGATGAACAGACTCATGAACTGTCTGATCCATCACTACCTTGTCTCTGACCGGCTCGCTGTGCTCGGACACCAGGCCGTCGAGGAGGTCTTTGAGGAATTTTTCCATTGTTTCGCCCGAGTTCTTGAGCTGGTCCAGGATCTGATCTCTCTTCGCATCGGACGGCAGGTTGCGGCAATGACCCTTCAGAGCGCGGACCAGCCCCACAATAGAAATGACCGGAGACTTAAGATCATGAGCCACCATTTGAATCAGCGATTCGAGTTCGCCAGTTCTTTGCCGGGCCTCCTCTGTTCTCTGCTGCAAGAATTTTTGAGCCGCTATACGGTTGCTAATATCCCTGATAATGCCGGTGAAAAATGTTCCGTCCTTGGCAGTCCATGTAGAGAGAGAAAGTTCGATTGGAAACTCGGCCGCGCCTTTTTTCACCGCTTGCAGTTCGGCCACTCTACCAATTATAACAGGCTGCTTTGTGGCCAAGAAGCGCTCTACCCCTGTGCGATGCGCGTCTCTATAACGTTCAGGTATCAAAATGGCAACCGGCTTGCCCAATACCTCCTCTTCGGAATACCCGAATATATTCTTGGCGCCCTCATTCCAGAAAATTATCCGGTCGTTGGCGTCCATGGAGACGATTGCATCTACGGCCGATTGTGCCACAGATCGGAACTTCATCTCCGAGTTCCGCAGGGCCTCCAGAGCGTCCGCGCGTTCAACTTCTGCAGATTCCAGGTCCGAACACCGGCGGCGCACTTCCTCAAGCTCTCTTATTATTTGTTTCTTCGGCCTGTCTTCATCTCTCATGCGTGATCTCCCTGAAAATGTGGCTGATCGTGGCTGCCGCAAATATCGATAGGTGGAAAGGAGTGGGCTGGTGCCGGAAAAGTGAACTTCTATCTTCCGAAAACAGGCTGATTTTAAAACTTGGCAGAAGCCGGGTCAAGTCCCGCGGCCCGGCAATTGTATCCATTCAGCGGGGAGAGGCGCACGGCCGTGCGCCCCAACCTCTTCTCTGCGCCCTCTGCGTTCTCAGCGGTGAGCTCTCTCTCTTGCTTTCCTGGATAAAGCCTCCCCGCGTAAATGAAGGGTTACCGGCAATGGGGACGCTGATCCGCGGTGAGAACACAACTCATCAACAGGAAAGAGCTTTTCAGAGAAGAGACATCCGGGGGAACTTTTGGTGTGAAAAGGATCTCTCTCCGAATTCTTTATGGATACGAACAGAAAAAAACAATCACGCCCTGCCAACGTGGAAGACTTCCAAAAAAAGTCTCAGAAATTTCCTTTTCTGTTGT
>JAZDGK010000107.1:0-20955 GCA_043806955.1 Pseudomonadota bacterium
AAGTGGGGGGAACGGCCCAAATATCCCCGAATTTTCGTTGCATAGCAACACTATGCGCCTCAAATTCGTGAATATTTGGTCTCGTTCCTCCACTTCTGTGTGACGATCCCCTAAGTCCGACAGACTCCTAATGAACGGTAGTCGCGTTGTTGGCATGACAAAAACACTTTACATCAGTATCAGGGATTGTCACGCCTGCGGTGTTTGCGAGGCTATCTGTCCTGATGTCTTCAAGGTCAACGAAGATCTGGGACACGCCCAAGCCGGCGAGCCTCATCCGGACGTTATGGACAAGATCGACCAGGCAGTACGGACTTGTCCGGGCCGCTGTATCGAATGGGATCAGGCGCCCGATCAGGGTGAATGCTTCTGCCAGAAGTACCAGGAGCATATAAAGACCGATTCTCCCTGTTGCAGGCATCCCCAGGACTATTGCCAACACCGCTCCGCATGCCCGATTGCATTTCTGGAACGGGAGCGGTCAGCAGTCAGCTAACAGCATTCAGCTCAAGATGTTGTTTGTCTTGATATAGACTTCCAGATAAAGTTTTTGGGTGCGTTGTCGGGCGGGGATGTACGAATAGGTACTATCCCCTCCCTGCCGCCTTCCCAAAAACATTATCTGAAAGTCTATATTTTGCTGAAAACTGACGGCTGATGGCTGAAAGCTTGAATCCGGAAGCGACAGCTTCCGGATGATCGGTTATCGGGTAGCCGGTTCGGGAATGGTTCCGAATTTTTTTCTCAGCACCCGTTCAGACTGGATTATTTGATTCAGGTCAGCTCCGGTTATCTCCCAGGAGTAATTCCCTTTTGCATCTCTCTTCAACCGTATCCGGAGTTTCGGGTCTTTATCCGGTCTCTTGGGTACGGCTTCGGTTCTTTTCACCTGCACGGGCTGGATGGAGTTGCCGGGAGGCGGTTTGACAGGCAGATCCCTTTCGGCTGTGTCTTGGCAGCCGGCGACCAGGGCCGCAGTAATAAGAAGAACTAATACGATCAGTCTCAATCCCGCACCCAATCAGGAAATTCTGGATGACTCAACATCCGACACGGAGTCACCCTGACTTCTCTTCGCTGCCTTGTTCCATATATGGCTTCAGTATTTCGCACATTTTAGGGGGCCATTTTTCAGGATCGGGTTCGGTGAGAAATATTTTCGTCCATTGTTTTTCCACGCCCGATGAAAGCTCCTGTATCAATTCTTTCGGCATTTCCTGCAAGTCTTTGAGTCTCTCTGCAAAAACACGGCCCTTCAGTTCATTAACCATCGGTTCCTCACATCATTTCAGAGTTCGTGCGGCGCTGCCAGCCCGATGGGTTGGACGCCCGAAACGTGACTTGAGAGGCATTGTACGCCGGAACAGCCATTATGACAAGACTGTTCGTCAAGTCATTTCAAGGTTGACTTTCTCCAAGCGGTAACTTAACTTCTCAACGATTCACCGCGTTCTTTTTTCGTGTCTTTGTGGCTGAATCTTATGGTTGCAGGGGAGGACGGCATGGAACTGAAACGGCTTCTCGATGATCTTCTCATAGTGCCCGGTGTAAGCGGCTACGAAGACCCGATTAGAAATCGAATCAGGGAATTGATTTCGAGGCATGTGGACCGTGTAGAAATCGACTCCCTGGGCAATCTGATCGCAACCCGCGAGGGACGGGGAGAAGGTCATTTGGCCTTCCTGGCCCATATGGACGAACTGGGACTCGTCGTTTCAAACATTACTGATGACGGTTTTATACGTTTCAGGAAGATGGGAGGAATCGACGATCGCATACTTCCTTCGAGACATGTTCGCGTCTTCACCAGAGAGTGGAAAGAGGTGCACGCGGTGATTGCCTGGGTCCCCCCCCACATGTCCGCAGAAGGCCAAAAGAACCGGGACAAGGTTGTATCCTGGCAGGACATGGTGATCGATATCGGTTCGGGGAGTGCAAAGGAAGTCGCGGCTCTGGGGCTAAGGGTAGGAGATCCTGTAGTGTTCGCGAAACAGATTTCCTATCTGGCAAACGATTTAATGGCCTGCCGCGGGATGGACAACCGGGCCGGCTGTGCGGCGCTCGTAAGTCTGATTCAGGCGCTTTCAGAGACTACGGTGAGCCCTCGCATTACCTTCATCTTCACAACTCAGGAGGAATACGGTCTGAGAGGGGCTTCAGTCGCCGGATTTGAGGTCTCGGCGGATGCCGCCTTCGCTATCGATACCGCCAGCGCCCCTGATTTCAGCGGCGTCCCGGCTGTTTACAGAGATCAGTTCAGAATCGGAAACGGACCTGTCCTCAGGCTTGTGGACACACGCATGGTCGCGAGCAGGCCGATGAGCGATTACGTTGAAAGAATCGCTTCAGAGAGCGGCATTCCCTGTCAGCTCGGAGTAGTCGGCGGGTCAACGGATGCCGCTGCCGTCCAAATGGCGGGACGAGGGCTGCCTTCACTGGCAATCTGTATCCCCTGCCGGTACACCCATGCCACCGTGGAGGTAATTTCTCTATCCGACGTAGAGGCAACTATCGCACTTTTGCAAAAGATCCTGGAGACTTATCCATTCGGCGCCGATTGGAATGCCGGAAGGCCTATGCACAAAAAAGAGGGCCTTGGGAAGTAAAGGATACGTATGCAGTGCATAGGTCAATTCCCAACATCGAATGTCCAAGGGCGCCTCTCCTGATTGGAAATTGGTTATTGAGCATTGAACATTGGACATTGATCCGAAAATGGTATGATAGAAACTTCTAAGTCCCTGAGTCCGACAGGCTCCTACAGCACAGAAATACAGGCGGGTAGCAATCGGCCGGCTTCAGGTTTATAATGTATGCGGCACTGAATTTCAAAGAATAAGGACTGTGCAATGAAAAAACAGCTCGGGAGGGAGTCTTGGAACTGAAAGAAGATATGATACTCATAACTGACATCGAACTGGTTGAAAAATCTGACGGATACCAGATCCTCATGACTGAACAACCGGATAGCAAAGACTTTTTTACCATGCTGATCGGCCCGGCCGAATTTGCGGCCATTGCCAAAGAAAAAGGGCTTTACAAGCCGCCCAGACCCCTTACCCATGATCTCTATTTGAGTATATTAAAGAGGCTCGGGTTGAATTTTGTTCGGGTGGAAATATATGAGATGAGAGAGAATTCATATATCGCTAACGTTGTTTACAGGGAAAACGGCAACGAAGTGGAGATCGATTCACGGCCGAGCGACGCTCTGGCTCTGGCCTTAAATCAAAAAGTTCCTGTTCTGGTTCACAAAAAGCTGTTCCGGGCAAAACTGTCCAAAGAGGAAATGGATTTCTATAAGGACGTGATCAAGGTGGTAAAATTTAAGGGCGGCGAATGACGTATAACTCTGTTTCGTGTTTCGAGTTCCGTGTTTCGAGTTAAGAAAACCCAGAACGCTCAAACCGAAAACTGAAAGGGCTTCTATGATGTTAACTCGCAACTCGTACCCCGTAACTCGTAACACGCAACCCGCATGATGTTAACCCGTAACCTGAGCATCGATCACGAGTGAGAGCACGAAGCAAAGACGGGACTTTTGCAAGAGGCTATAGAAGTCTATAATTGATGAACTCGTAAAAAGTCGTCACTCCGGTGAAAACCGGAGTCCAGGCTCTTTGTAACTACTTGAATAGACTGGATTCCGGCTTCTGCCGGAATGACGAAAAGCAGTTCTTTCCGACTTTTTACGAGACCATCATAATTGGGTGCCGCTCGCGCGGCACTCAAACCGCAATCCGTTTCAGATGCATGCAACCGGTCTTGAAAGAATTAATACAGTCAATGAGTGCCCTTAATCTGGCATAACTCTGCTTGTTGAACGGGAAGGTCAGTCTCGGCATATTGCACAAAATGGGCTCGTCCTGCTCTTCCGGCAACGCGCCTCTAAGCTCAAATAATCCCCCCGGCGCCAGGCAGTCGCTGAATTCCTCATTCAGCCTGGCCATCTCGTACTCTCCGGGCAGGTTCTTGAGCCGGATTACAACAAGATTCCCGACGCACCGCATGGAATGATAGTTGCGATAAAACGAGGCAATGGCATCCGCTGCCAGGGTTTCATCATTATAAATTGACAGCAGGCTGACATCCTCGGCAGAAATATATCCCTCCGCGAGCAGTTGCCTCTCGACGAAGTCCAGCCATTTTTCCCAGTATCCGTAATTCTTAGTCTCGAGAAGTACTATGGGCATGGGGTTCTGCTTGCCGGTCTGGACCAGAGTTATGGCTTCAGTCGCCTCATCCAGAGTCCCAAAACCTCCAGGAAAGAGCGCCACGGCATGGGTCTCCTTAATAAAGGCTATCTTCCGGTTAAAGAAGTACTTGTAATGAATTGTCCGCGGGTTGTTTGCTATTATTTCATTGGTCAACTGTTCAAAAGGCAATTTGATGGTCACGCCGAAAGAGTTATCCGGACCGGCCCCCTTGTTTGCGGCCTCCATTATGCCGGGGCCGCCGCCGGTAATCACCATGAACCCTCTATCGATCATTTTCCCGGCAAAAGAACGGGCCATGTTGTAAAGGGACGTATCTTGCCCGGTCCTTGCCGAACCAAAAACAGATATCTTGAGCCGGTCACCATACGGATCGAATACCTTGGCCGTGTAACGCATCTCCTTAAGCGTCATATTCATCATCTTTAGAGTGCAGCGGTCCTTTGTGTCCTGGTCGGTTTTCAGGCCGGCGATGATGATCTCCCGTATGATGTCGCGATTCAAGTTCACGTCAGCCTTGTCCATCAGGGCCTGGATCATATCGTCAATTTCCGGATTTGGTTCGTGGAAGCAAAGTCTCATAGCATCTATTGCACTCCTTATTCCTTCAATCGAACAAATTTCCCATTTCCTTGAATCCATCCGGACAGGTACGACGGGATCGTCCCTCCACTTCCTCGTGACGATCCCCTAAGTTACAAAATCCTTGTCTAAAGCCGCCAAACAAGCTAAAAGGCAATGTAGAAATGGGGTAGAAAAACAGAACATTTCTTCGTGTCTTAGTGCCTTGGTGGCGGAAACAAAGAAGAGTTTTGAGAAGGATGAATTGCGTATGGAATCAAGTGTAGAGGGCTCTGAGGCCGGAATTGCTCGTCTGACCGTGGACATCGAAGAGCTGGAGGCTGAAAAAAAGGCGAACGATCGCAGGATTTTCGAGCTTGCGGAAAAGGAGATCCACCACGGGGAGATGCACATGCAGGAGATCCACCGTTTAAAAAAACGAAACTTTGAGCTCGCTTTTATCATTCTTACGAAGCGAAATGAAATAAAAAGAAGCGGATCCGGGCAAGAGAGTAACTAGGTCAGTGTAGCCGCCTGCAAAAGTCCCGTCTTCGCTTCGGGCTCTCACTCGTAATCGATGTTCAGGTTACGGGTTACGAGTTGCGCGTTGCGCGTCACGAGTTAACATCATAAAAACGCTTTCATTTTTCTGGTTCCGCGTCTTGAGTTTTCTTAACCCAAAACACGGAACTCGGAACACGAAACAGAGTTTTGTAAGAGGGTCAGTGAACAGTAAGAAGTGAAAGGTGAAAAGTGAAAAGTAAGAGCAGAGACGAGTCAACAAAGACCCAGGCGGATGCCGAACTGGAACCGACTCCTTTTCTGCCCGGCCAGAAATTACGTTTTCGGTGCCACAAAGGGGTCAGATGCTTTACGGAGTGTTGCCGGGATCTCAACCTGTTTCTTTCGCCATACGATATTTTGCGGCTTAAGAACAGGCTCCGGATCTCGTCGGGAGAGTTTCTTCGGAAGTACGGCGCGACAAATATCGGAGTCGTATCCGGATTCCCGGTCATGACCCTGCGAATGAACAAAGATGAGGCAAAGACCTGCCCGTTCGTAACTCCTGAAGGATGCACAGTTTATTCGGACCGCCCTGCCTCCTGTCGCACCTATCCACTCGGCCGGCTTGTGGAAAAGAACAGAGATACGGGAAAGAAGAAAGAGACCTATTTTCTCTTCCAGGAGGATCATTGCTGCGGGTTTGAAGAGAAATCGGAATGGACGATTGAAGAATGGCTCGCCGATCAGGAAATAGAGACTTATAACCAGATGAATGATCTCTTTATGGAGCTCGTTATCAGCCGGGACAGGTCGGGCAAGACTCGCCTTACGGACGAAGAGATGAGAAATTTCGCTTTGGCCTCATATAATATCGACAAATTCAAGGGCATCGTCTTTCAAGAGGGCCTCCTGAACGGCTTTGATCTCTCGCCGGAATACATGGAAAGGCTCGGTTCTGACGAACTCGAACTTATGAAGTTCGGCATAAAATGGGCGCAATTCAGCGTGTTTGGCGAAGACACTATGCCGCGCAAGCGATGACTGCGACAGATTACTCGTTTGAAAAGGAAGGCGCAAACGAAACTGTTATCGGAGGGTAAGAAATGAAACAAAAGGATACTGTCGTCTATCCGGAGTTGTCGGCCAGGGAGAAGGCCAGAAAGAATAAAATCTTGTCGGACAGCGTCCGTGCCGTCCAGATAAATCCCGGTATCACTGTGGCCGACCTTTTGGATCAAATGAGCGGGATGTCGATACAGGCCAGAAATCTCGGGGATTGCGCACAAGTTCTCTCTAAGATGATGAAAGACCCTGATCGGCCTACCGTATTTCTCGGGTTGGCCGGTCCCCTGATCGCCGCCGGTTTAAGAAATGTCATACGCGACCTCATTACAGGAGGTTACGTAGACGCAGTTGTCTCAACCGGCGCCATCCTGTATCAGGACATTTATCAGGCAAGAGGATTCAATCACTATAAAGGCACGCCGGCCGCAGACGATGCGGAGCTCAGAGACTTATACATAGACAGAATATACGATACCTACGTAGACGAGGAGGCATTCTGGGCTACGGACAAATGGTGCGGCAAGGTCGCGGATGAGTTGCCGCCGGGGAACTATTCCAGCCGCCAGTATCTTGACTTTGTCGGTTCCCGTCTGGAAGATGCGAACTCCATAGTCTATCAGTGTCATCGCCTGGGCATTCCGGTCTTTTCCCCTGCCTTGAACGATTCCTCCATAGGGATTGGCCTTACCGAGCACAGGCATCGGAACAGGCCTGGTTCCGGAGGCGGCATTTGCATAGACTCTATCCAGGACAATTACGAGCTGACCCAGATTGTTATCAAATCAAAGAAGACCGCGGCAATATACGTGGCCGGAGGCGTTCCCAAGAACTACATCAACGATTCCATAGTGATGAGCTATATTTTTGGCCTCCAGCGCGGACACTCCTATGCCATTCAGATTACTACGGCCGTCGTGCTCGACGGAGGACTGTCGGGTTCCACCCTCGGGGAGGCCCGATCCTGGGGCAAGATAAAGAAGGACGCGGATTTCGCGATGGCCTGGGTAGAACCAAGCGTCTCCCTGCCCATGCTGGCGGCCTACCTTTTCGAAAGGCATCCGGCGCCGGCCAGACCGAGACTGCGTTTCGACTGGGATCGCGATATTTTGAAAAAGCTTACTACCACATAAACAGGCAACTATGGACTCAATGTCATTGACTTAAGGATAGCCTAATCGTCCCCAGCCGTCACCCCGGCGAAAGCCGGAATGACGAGCAGAAACTGCTGTGTCAGGGAAGATGCTTAAGTCAATGACATTGACTATGGACTTCCGGATAAAGCTTTTGGGAAGGCAGCAGGGAGGGGATAGTACCTGTTCGTACATCCCCGACCGATAACGCACCCAAAAGCTTTATCTGGAAGTCTATAACAGCGGCTCGGTTGCAGGATGGAGGTTCTATGGCTTCGAAAGATGAAATTATGAAGATGGTGAGAGAGAGTTACGCCGGGATAGTCAAGTCCACTGGTCATGGATGCGGTACCGGCTGCTGCGGCAGTGTGGCCCGGCCGGACGTGGCTCAGTCGGCACGGAGGCTGGGCTATACCGATGAACAGATCAGCTCCGGTCCAACTGAGGCCAATCTGGGTCTTGGCTGCGGGAACCCCCTGCTCGCGGCGGAGCTCAAACCCGGAGAGACGGTTCTCGACCTTGGCAGCGGCGCCGGTTTTGACGCCCTCCTTGCCGCGGAGCGCGTGGGGCCACAGGGCCAGGTAATCGGCATCGACATGACGCCGGAAATGGTGGGAAAAGCGATAGAGAATAGAAACAAGGCCCGTCTCGGCAACCTGCATTTCATAAGGGCACAGATAGAGGAGCTTCCCTTGCCGGCGGACTTGGTGGATGTGGTCGTCTCCAACTGTGTAGTGAATCTGTCTCCGGACAAACGAAAAGTCTATGGAGAGATGCACCGGGCGCTGAAACCTGGGGGGCGCATCAGCATCTCGGACGTTTTGAGGTCTGCGGAACTGCCGGAAGAGATAAAAAAGGATCCTCACGCCTATTGCGGCTGAATTGCCGGAGCCATTTCACCCGGCGAGGTGGAAAGAATTCTGGCAGCATTGAATTTTGAAAACGTGTCTATATCAAGGAAGCAAGACAGCGAAGATATAATCAAGAGTTGGGGATTCGGTGCAGGTACCGAGCGCCTGGTATTCTCTGCCGTTATATCGGCAACAAAGCCTTAATCCCGTGAGCCGTACTTAGGGCTTGCGCAAGAATAACTTGGCATTTTCGCATCCCAACTGTACCATATCTTCAACCGATCTTCGCTCGCAACGTCCTCAAAATAGCTGGCTATTCCTCCGGCTTTGCTCCCTCAGATCGATCGAATCTATGGCACATTTGGGCGCGAATTCTACCGATTTATTCTTGCGCAAGCCCTTATGGTTCGCTCAGAAATAATTTAACATTTTATGCGTTCCAGCTTCAGGCCGGCTTCGTCCGATCCTCAACTACAAAATCCTCGAAATAGAACGACTATTCAAGGAGCCTGTCGGACTTAGGGCCTGTCACGAAATAACTTGAGCATTCTGAGCGCCGATCCATCCCGTCCGGCTGCGTTGCTCGTCGGTTGCATGCTCAGGGGTATGCGCCCTCCTCGCGCCTTGCCAGACGGGTGCCTCAGCACTCAGAATTGCACAACTTATTCCGTGACAGACCCTTAGAGATCGTCGCGAGGGAAGTGGAGGACGAGCCCAAATATTCACGAATGTGAGAGGCGATAGTGAACCTATGCAACGAAAATTCGGGGATATTTGGGCCGTCATCCCACTTTCCGCAGTAGATCATCGTAAGTCCAGACCTCGTAAACGCACACCTAGAAGGTGCGATTTTTCAGGACATGCAACCAGTCATGTTGGGTTTCGCGTTGCTCTACCCAACCTACAAACTACAAACTACGAACTTGCCACCGAGGTTGTACAATGCAGGTTGGGTAGAACGGAGTGAAACCCAACAAATTCACCTTGGAGGAACGGTTCTTGATCTGCCCCATGGAAAATCAGAGTTCCTAACTGCACAGGTCGCAATTTTCCACTGTTTGCGATGTCCACTTCTTAAGCGAAATACAATAAACTCAGCATGTTATAGCATGGTTAAAGTCTAGGTTTTACGAGTTCTGAAGTCCGACAGGCTCCTCCGGTTTTGCAGCCTCGGAGCGAACAAATCTGACCCAAATCTGAGCGCCCAAAAATGGCAATTTATTTCTGAGCGAACCCTTAGCGAGATATGTATTCGGAAAGCCTCTCGGCGAGGAACGAAAATCGAGACGTGCGATGGTACTGCCTGAGCTTTGGGGGGAGCAGACCTCCCAGTTTAACATCGAAATCGTGTTTCTTGAGTTTTTGGAGGCGATCAAGAAAGGTCTTTGCCGTATCCGGGCTTACATCGAGTTTTACGCCCTTACGGAGCAAGAACTCCAGATCAAATGCGTCGCGAATTTCTCCTGTGTCCAGAAATGCCCTGATCTTACTCTCTGCCATATATTCCAGGGTAAACCCTCGTAACAACACTTGTGTGTTTCCGGAGGGAGAAAACGCAATCTTTTCTTCCGTACTGTTTTGCGGTGCGGTGTCCTTGCGAATCTCTATAGACTTCCAGATAAAGCTTTTGGGTGCGTTATCGGTCGGGGATGTACGAACAGGTACTATTCCCTCCCTGCTGCCTTCCCAAAAACATTATCTGAAAGTCTATATCCCCCGAGCCTCTTGCAAAACGTCCCCTTTTGCCCAATCTCTGCGTCAGGCTCAGATCTTAATCCTCAGAAGGCCAGGAAGCCAGGAGGCTGGGAAGCCGAAGCTAGAAAGCTGGAAAGCCGACCCGCTGGGATTGCCTCTCAGCCTTCTCGCCTCCAAGCATCCCAGCCTTCAAGCCTTCAAGGGTTAAGATCTTCGCCTTCCTTGACCTTGGCCAAAATTGAACATTTTGCAAGAGTCTCCCCCGTTACCCGGATGTTTTTCCTTTTGCCGGGGATATGAAGCAATTCCAATGCCAGCGAAAGAAGAAACTGAAGAAAGTATGCAGTACGCCGGTCCACTACCGGCTCCGGAGTTATTGAAATGTGAGGAGGATTCCGGACAGACATAGTTGTAGAACCGGGAGAGGGAATATGATAAATTCCGTTCACGGATGGAAGAATCGTATCCGTTCACCGAAGGAATGCCTCTAGGGTTTTTGCGGACAACGGTGAACGGATAACGGTGAACGTTTACGCTCAAGGGGTAGTGCGTGTTCGGGAAATTTCTGGCCAACCTTTCTCTCAACAAGAAGCTCGTCTTGATAATGCTCTTCTTGAGCTTTATGCAAGTCTCGGTCCTCCTGTTTTTCTGGTATCAGACGGAACAGGACCTTCTTCGCGCCATAGAGACTGAGACGAAAGAACTCACGGGAGCAATACAGATAGGCGTTGAAGAAATCACCGCCTCCGGAACAACGGACGAAGCCAGGCTGTCGGAGTATCTCAAAGAACTGAATGCCAAGGGGGTCAGAGAGATATCCATAATCAGCAATGCGAATGAGGTAGTGGCAAGCACTAATCCATCCAAAGTAGGGCAGTCGCTTACTCATGCAAAGAGAGAACTGATAATCAAGGCGGAACTGGGACAGCATGTTACCTCGGAGGGCGGTACTTACAACGTAATACTTCCTGTTATCGCCGGAGATGAGCAGTACGGATATCTTCATCTCAGAGTGAACAGAGACAGTCTCTCTCAGCCCCTCCGTGCGAACGCGGCAAGAAGGGTGGGATCGGTCGTCGTTGTTTTTGGTCTCGGCATCGTCATAACGCTGCTTTTATCAAGACAGTATACCCGGCCCATCGAAACAATGGTCGATGCTGCGATGAGGGTCGCTGCCGGCGACCTCAAACAGAGTATTCCTGTCCGGAGTAAGAACGAGATAGGGCGGCTGGCAGAGAGCTTCAATTTTATGGTGGCGAAACTGAGAGAGAATCGTTCTCTGGAGAAAAAGCTGCGGGAGACTGAGCATCTGTCGGCGCTGGGCCAGCTTGCAGGGAATATTGCCCATGAAGTCAGAAATCCCTTAAGTCTGATCAGCCTGAGCATAGACCACATACGCGACAGATTTGGGCCGAGCGACCCGGAAAGCCGGGAAAAATTCGGAAGCCTCGTGAGCGGCATCAAACAGGAAATCAACAGACTGAACAGTCTTGTTACAGATGTCCTTGACTACGGCCGCCCCTTTAAGTTGAATACTCAGAAGACGGAGATCATGGCGCTGCTGGAGGACGTGGTTTCGTTAATATGGGCACGGGTGGAGGCGGACGGGATCAGCATAGTCAAGGAGTATCCGGCCACCCCCGCGCTTTTTGTAGACGCGGATCTCTTCAAGTCATGCATACTGAACGTGATTACCAATTCCCTGCATGCCATGCAGGCATCGGAGAGGGGAGTCCTCAGGTTGAAGACGGAGGTTTCCGGAGACAAGTTCGTTTTATCGATAACGGATAACGGGAAGGGTGTGCCGGAGGAGAGCCTTCCCAAGCTTTTTGAGCCTTCTTTCTCCACCAGAGAAGACGGACTCGGGCTGGGACTGCCTATGACCAAGAGAATCGTTGAAGAGCACGGCGGCGCAGTCGAATTCAACAGGCTTGCCGCGGGCAGCGAGGTCAAGCTGATCCTCCCCTTGTATCGCGCCGAGCCGCCGGACCTGAACGTATTCAGTTGATTAATTGAAGGCAGAAGGCGAGTTTTGTATAGTCCAAAGATAGTAACCGTTCACCGAAAAGACGTTCCTCGCGCTTTTCAGGTTCTTACGGTGAACGGTGAGCGGTTACTATCGGTATTCCCTTGGGGTATCTTATGGCGCTGATCATCGTGATTGACGACGAGCCGTTACAGCGGAACATTCTCAAGACGATTCTGGAGGATGAAGGATACGAAGTACATGCGGCATCTTCCGCGGAAGAAGGGCTCGCGCTGGTAGGGACGCTCGGTCCCGACGTAGTTGTTACAGACTTGAAGATGACCGGGATGAGTGGTCTTGATCTTCTGGAAGTCCTTCCAGAGGGTGAGATCAAACCTGCTGTTATCCTTGTGACCGCTTATGGAACCATCTCGTCTGCGGTAGAGGCTATGAAAAAGGGGGCCTTTGACTACTTGCCGAAGCCGCTTGAAAAAGACGCAACAGTCTTGACGGTCAAAAAGGCGGTCGAAAGGATGGAGTTGCTGAGAGAGAATGTCCGATTGCGGCACGCGCTTTTCGGAGAATTCCGAACGGAAGGGATCATTGGAAACTCAACTCGAATGAAAAAGGTTATGGACGTAGTGAGGAAGGTATCCCCGACACCGGTAACCGTTCTCATCCATGGCGAAAGCGGGACAGGAAAGGAGCTTATAGCACGGGCCATACACTATAACAGCCCACGGAAAACGGGGCCTTTTACCGCGATCAACTGCGCAGCCATCCCGGAAAATCTCATTGAAAGCGAGCTCTTCGGTTATGATCCGGGCGCTTTCACCGGTGCCACGCAGAGGAAAATGGGGTTGTTTGAATACACAAACAGAGGCACCCTCTTTCTCGACGAAATCGCCGATTTGCCCTTGCTCACACAGGCCAAAATACTGAGAGTGATGCAGGACAAGGAGATAAGAAGGCTTGGGGGAAAGCAGAGTATTAAGGTCGATGTCAGGATAATAGCCGCAACGAACAAAGACCTTGAAGAGGAGGTCGCGAGGGGCAGATACCGGGAAGACCTTTATTATAGACTGAAGATCGTGACCGTCGAACTTCCGCCCCTTAGGGAAAGGAAAGAAGACACTGCCGTACTTGCCGGTTTCTTTCTGGAGAAATACAATAGGGAATTCGGGAAGAGAGTCGGGGCGATCACCGAAGGCGCCATGAAAATGCTCATCGACTATCACTGGCCGGGAAATATCAGGCAGCTCGAGTCGATTATCGAAAGAGCGGTCCTGATGGTGGATACAGATACCATAGGTGCAGATGATATTAGGAGCGAATTGCGGTGCCCGCCGCAAAGGGGCATAGCGGAATTTGATGTCCCGGACGAGGGAATCAATTTCGAAGAACTGGAGAAGGAATTGATAAGAAAGGCAATGCTCCGGTCGAACAATGTCGTGGCGAGGGCAGCCCGACTGCTTGGCATGAGTTATAAGACCCTGTGGTATCGGCTTGAGAAATTTGGAATCAATACTTCCCCAAAAGAGGAACTCTCTTCCCAAAAGAGGAACTAAGGATGCGTTACGAAATAACTGTTACATCTTGCTAGTCTTTTGGGCCGTATTCTGCGTTGCTTAAGGGGTCACATACTTCAGTATGCTCGCCCCTTAAGCGGCCTTGAATACAGCCCAAAATCCGGCGCAATCTTGTACCACTTATTTCGTAACGCATCCTAATCCCGCCCTGCAAGAGTGCCGCCGCTTGTTAGTTGGTGTTCATTCCGGAAACTATCGTTTCCGGCTTCAAGCTTTCAGCAATCAGCTTTCAGCAATCAGCAAAAATCTCGGATAAACAACATATTGAGCTGAAACCTGAGTACAGGTCCACAGAATAAAGTAGCCGTAATACGCAGGCTTTCCAGCCCTTCGGATAGGCGGCCCTTTCCAGGGCCGCCCGGCAACGGGGTCAGGGTCCGTCTATTTTGGGTACACGTTTTTTTGGAGCCGTACTGAGTGCCGGCCTGCTCGTTCCGAAGTCGCATAGATTCGACTCGTACGAGTGGGCCTCTGCGCAGGGGCGCGCCGACAGGCTCCTGGTTCCGCACGAAGACCGTCCGACGAAGCACACCTGGCATGCAAGCTGCATGATAAAAGTCGCCGAACGAAATATTTTTACCGGCAACCAGAGGAAGAAGGAGGTGAAATTTAGATGAAGAAACTTTCGTGTCTTATGGCACTTGTCTTTGCATTCGCAATGAGCACATTTGCTTTTGCCAAAGACCCGGCGGCAACGAAAGCGCCGGCTGCACCAGCTAAGGCGCCGGCCGTACCACCCAAAGCACCGGCTATGGAAGAAGCGAAGGCTGCACCCGCACCGGGTGAAGCAAAGGTGGAGAAGAAGGCAAAGATTAAGAAGAAGGCCAAGAAATCCAAGAAGTCAAAAAAGGCTGAAGAAAAGCCGGCTCCCGCGAAACTGTAGCTATCCTCCGAAAGGGCGGGGTGAGATCTCCCCGCCCTTTCATTCGCAATACCTGCCCGGATAGTCCACAATGATCAGGCAGGAAAAAAACCACCGGCCGATTAACCCGCCCTGATTGCCACATCCCTTCAAGCGGCTCACACGAGCAGAACCCGCTATAGACTTCCAGATAAAGCTTTTGGGTGCGTTATCGGTCGGGGATGTACGAAACAGGTACTATCCCCTCCCTGCTGCCTTCCCAAAAACATTATCTGAAAGTCTATAGCGTGTTTTCATGCAGGTCCAGGTAGATACACAAGCGCGTAATAGACCCGTCGGAAAGCTTTTCTGAACAAAATATTACGGGTTATGATATTATCGTGGACGGAGTCCAGGAACCGACATGGATATGTACCGCCTCTTCAGAAGCGAGCAGCCGATTCGTCCGGGTCTCAGGTGGGGGGACGTGATCGTATTCCTGGGTATGGCAGCCTTAATATACGCAGGCGTGCACCTGGCCGCCGATGCTCCGCCGGTGATAAGCGGCCCGAGCATATCTCTATCCCCCAGGGCAATTCCCTACTATGCAGGTCGGTCTCTGGCCCGGGTCGTGCTTGCCTACGTACTGTCCCTGGCTTTCACATTGACCTATGGATATGCAGCCGCCCGTAACCGGCGTGCCGAGCAGGTCTTGCTCCCGCTTCTCGATGTCCTCCAGAGTGTCCCCATACTCTCGTTTTTGCCTGTTGTGCTGTTGAGCCTGTCCGCAATTCTGCCCCAGCGCCTGGCAGCAGAACTGGCTTCGATCGTTCTGATCTTTACCAGTCAGGTCTGGAATATGACATTCGCCTGGTACCAGTCTCTCACCACCGTACCCCAGGAATTGAGGGAAGCCTCCGAGATTTTCCGCTTCAATGGATGGCTCAGGTTTAGAACGGTCGAGCTGCCTTTTGCTACAGTGAATCTGGTGTGGAACAGCATGATGAGCTGGGCCGGGGGCTGGTTCTTCCTCATGGCGGCAGAAAGTTTTACTGTGGGTCAGCGAGACTTTCGTCTGCCCGGCCTGGGCGCTTATCTCGGAGAGGCCGCCTGTCGTGGAGATTTGCCGGCCATTTTTTGGGGAGTGGGCACTCTGGTGCTTATGATTACAGCCCTTGATCAACTGGTCTGGCGGCCTCTGCTGGCCTGGTCCGACCGTTTCAAACTTGAAACGGTCGCAGCCGCCAGCCCCCAGACTTCCTGGTTCTATGATGCCCTGCGGAGCTCACGCATACTGGAATGGCTCACCCAAAAGGCCCTCGTCCCCATCGCTGAACGTGTGGATACATGGTTTACACGCCGTTACCCCGCGAAGGCGATTTCGAAAAGGGGTGCAGGCGGCAAGTACGTATGGCGGCTCTTGGGCGCGGCAACGGGAATTGGACTGCTCCATCTCATCTACAGGGCCGTGGGCATGCTTTCAATTGTTCCCTGGACGCAGTGGAAGGCCATCGGCATAGGTACTATTGCCACACTGGCTCGTGTATCCGCGGCGTTAGGCATCGCCTTTGCCTGGGCTGTCCCGTTCGGAGTGGCCATTGGTACTAATCCTCGCCTTGCCGCCTGGTTGCAGCCGGTCGTGCAGATGGCCGCTTCAGTACCGGCTACGGCCCTTTTTCCCGTATTACTCCTCCTCGTCCTTGGACTGCCCGGCGGTCTGAATCTGGCAGCCATACTCCTGATGTTAATGGGCACCCAGTGGTATCTTCTGTTCAACGTGATCGCAGGCGCTGCCGCTATACCGCAGGATTTAAAGGATACATCTGCCCTGCTGCAACTGGATTTTGTGGAACGCTGGCGCAGGCTGATCCTGCCTGCACTGGTCCCATTTGCTATCACGGGGGCCATTACTGCCGGAGGAGGCGCCTGGAATGCCAGCATCGTAGCCGAACACATTCATTTCGGAAACACCGTCCTCACTGTAACGGGAATAGGATCGCTTATTGCCGAGGCCACCGGAAAAGGAGACTATCCCTTGCTCCTGGCTGCCACGCTCAGCATGATAGGCACTGTCGTCATTATCAACCGTCTCGTGTGGAGACGTCTCTATCGGCTGGCCCAGACAAAATACCGGATGGAGTAATAATCGATTGCGGAATGCGGATTTCGGATTGCGGATTGACAAGAGTGATGAGTAATGAGTGATGAATTACGGGATGGGAGTTACGGAAAAGCTGAACGCTGATGGCTGAAAGCCGATTGCTTCTTTCGGTTAACGGACAACGGTGAACGTTTATTAGTCACTAAGCCATAAGATTAACGACAATTTTGGCAAGATATTTTTTACTGCGTCCGGAAAGCCTTTACGGTAAACCGTTTGCAGAGATCTTGTTCTGAGAGTTCAAAGTTCAGGGTTGAACCGTGAACCGTGAACCGTGAACTCTTTGGTTCCGGCTTTGCCGGGTTAGGAGTGACCTTTGAACGATCAAATCCTGGAAGTCCGACATGTAAGCCAGATCTACCGCACCAGAGAGCGGGAGTTTGTTGCCGCTCAGGATATCAGTCTGTCTCTGAACGAGGATGAATTCGTCGCTCTGGTGGGGCCGTCCGGCTGCGGCAAAAGTACTCTTCTGCGCATCATCACCGGACTGCAGCGCCCAAGTGAGGGGAGAGTCTTATACCGCAACCAAGTCATAACAGGCGTCAACCCCCATGCCACGATCGTTTTCCAGACTTTTGCCCTATTCCCCTGGCTGACCGTGCAGGAGAATGTGGAAGTGGCATTGAAGGCGCGAGGAATTCCGCCAAAATTGCGCAGGCTGCGTGCCATAGAACTGCTCGACAGGGTAGGGCTCGACGGCTTCGAAACCGCTTATCCCCGTGAGCTGTCGGGAGGTATGCGCCAAAAGGTCGGTTTTGCCCGGGCCATGGCCGTAGAACCGGAGCTCCTTTGTCTGGACGAGCCTTTTTCCGCGCTCGACGTCCTGAGTGCCGAGGCCCTGAGAGGCGAACTCCTGGAATTGTGGGCGAGCGGCAAGATACCGACAAAGGCGATCCTTATGGTTACCCACAATATCGAAGAAGCCGTCTTTATGGCCAATCGCATTGTCGTAATGGACAAAGGACCGGGCCGGATCGTTTACGAAATGAAAGTTGAACTCCGGCATCCTCGGGAGAAAAAGGATCCAAGATTCCTGGAGCTCGTAGACAGGGTATACGGTCTTTTAGCCGGCCAAACCCAGCCGGAGCATATTGAGCTCGGGACCGCTCCGGGTGAACCCGGACGGACCCGCGCGCTGCCGTATGTTACCGTGAATGAGCTCGCAGGGCTTCTGGAACATTTGTCCGTCTTGCCCAAAGACCGGGCGGATATTTACCGGCTGTCCGAGGAATTAAAGGTGAATTCCGACCACCTCTTGCGCTTGACGGAAGCTTCTGAGCTTTTTGGCTTTGCCACAATCGCTCAAGGCGATATCACTCTTACGCCTTTGGGCGAAACCTTTGCTGAGGCCGGCATTCAGGCCCGGAAAGAGATTTTCGCCTCACGCCTGCGCCGCCTGCCGCTCTTCAAGTGGCTCCTGGAGATATTGCGTGCTGCCGAGAAACAGCGCTTGGAAACCAAGGTCGTTCAAACCGCCCTTCAGTTGGAGTTTCCGGTTGATGAAGCCGAGCGCCAGATTGAGACAGCAATAGACTGGGGACGATATGCCGAGCTTCTGGCCTATGATGACAGCAGCGACATGATCTTTGTCGAGCCGCATGGCGGGTAATAGAAATCGTGTATCTGTTCACCGTTGACCGTTCACCGAAAGAGGAGGTTTTCACGTTCGTCAGGGACATCATGACCGGAGATGGTTTACGGAGAACACGACGGTATTTATTGTTCACTGAAAGAAAGAAGCTTTTCGGATTCTTTCGGACAACGGATAATGGTCAACGGTGAACGCTGACAAATTGTGACGGCACAGGCTCATTTCAGTCTGCGCCTGCCCTGAATCCGGACATCCGGCCACAAAAACAAAAATAATCTAGAACAAAACCGCCCCCAGCAGCCCGGAGCCGATGATGATGAAGGTTGGGTCGACCTTGGTGAACGTGATGATGCCGAAGCCGGCGGCAGCGATCAGCCCCAATGGGATTTCCGTAACGGAGCTCTTACCCAGAAAGATAAGCACCGCGGCCAGAAGCCCGACCACGGCGGGTTTGATCCCGTTGAAAGAGCTTTTGACGATCCACGACTCCTTGTACTTCAGGTAGTTTCTAGTTACCAGGGTAACAATGATGATGCTGGGCAGGTAACTGGCGAGCATGGCTACGATGGCCCCAAGCAGGCCCCCGACCTTGAAACCCATGAAGGCGTTCATGACGGTCAGCGGCCCGGGTGTTACCTGGCCGATAGCGATGGCATCTATAAACTCTTTGTTGGTCAGCCAATGGTGATTCTGGACTAGTTCTCTTTGCAGCAGAGGAACCATGGCGTAACCTCCGCCGATGGTCATGCCGTTTATAACAAACAGGATGGCAGCAAGTTTCAAAATTTCCATATTATCCCCTCCTGTTCAGAATCAATACTGTTGAATTAAGGAATCTGCCTTCCTCTCCACCATCCTGGGGGAGAGGATCGAGGTGAGGGGGAAAAGGGCCGCCTTAAGTCCCCTCACCCTGCCCTCTCCCCCGCGGACGGGGGCGAGGGTATTCTGACTGTTCGCCTTGTATTGCGGTTCAGAATCAGGCCGAAGAGCCCGGCCGCTATAATAATCCCGATCGGGTTGAGTTTGAAAACAGCCAGGGCCACAAAAGCGCCCACCGCAAATGCCCAGCTTTTATAACCTTTCAGGAGTTTCTTCCCCATCTTATAGATAATCGAACCGAGCAGCCCGACAACCGCTGCGGCCACCCCCTTCATAATCGACTGCAGCAAGGGATTGTCCTTGGCCTGGAGATAGAAAGCGGCCAGTATGACGGCCAATACGGTCCCGGTAAGGGCCTGACCCAGGGTGGCCGTAAGTGCGCCGCCCAACCTCCGGAGCTTATAGCCAATGCAGATGCCGGTATTCACGATGGGCGGCCCCGGCGTCATCTGGCCGAGGGCAAAGCTTTCTATAAACTCGTCGTGGGTGATCCATTTGCGTTTCTCGACCAGTTCGCGTTCGAAGAACGCAACCATGGAATAGACGCCGCCAAAGGAGAATGTGCCTATTTTGAAAAAGGTAAGAAAGATTTTCTTCAGGGGTGTAGCGGCCTGTTCCTGGGTGGGGGTGCTCATAGACGGCTCCTTTTGAGGTAGACCTTTACCTATAAGAACAACTGACGAAGAAAAATCCGTCGCACTTCGGGAGTGCCCTTTTGCGGAGTCCGGTTAGTCTCTAAGGGAAAATATTCGCGCATTATCTGTCTTTTTTGAGCTTTCCGTTGTGGGTCATTCGAATTTGTTTCAGATTTCCGGCTTGTCCGGGTTAGGGAAGAGTCTTCACAATCGCAAGCAGAAGTGGGACTCAATTCCATTCCAAACCCAACCCCTAGGAGTCTGTCGGACTTAGGGATGATCCACTGCGGAAGTGGGGGGAACGGCCCAAATATCCCCGAATTCTCGTTGCATAGCACCACTATGCGCCTCACATTCGTGAATATTTGGTCTCGTTCCTCCACTTCCTCGTAACGATCCCCTAAGTCCGACAGACTCCTAGCCAAGATCATGTGGCACAGCCGCCCTCGGCTGTGAACCGGCGTAATTTCACAGCCGAGGGCGGCTGTGCCACACAGATGTCTTCTCGATACCGACTTGATTCGCCAGGCATTCGTATCAGCCCAGTCCCACTTCTGCTTGCACCCCGGTGAGAAGTCTCATTGCCTGCGGCCGTGTCGGATGATGAAACCCAGAAATATTAACGTCGCCGTCAGGGCCGTCGTCATCCCGAAATAGAACGTAGCGGAAGGTGAGATATGATCCCAAAGCCACCCCCCTATAAGGCTGGCCGGAAACATGGCCAGGCCGATAGCCGTATTGTATACGCCAAAGGCTGTGGCCTTGAAGTCGGGCGGGATTATGGTGGTGAGAAAGGCCTTCTGTACACCCTCGGTCAGGCCCATAAAGAGTCCATAGAGGCCGAACAGAGTCCAGATGACGGCTGTGCCCGATGCTTTGGCAAAGCCGTAGTAAACCACGGCGAAGAGCAGAAAACCGGAGACAATGATCCTTTTTTTTCCAAACCTGTCCGCCGCCATACCGGAAAGAAAGGAGGAGAGCGAATAGACCAGATTAAAAAAGAGGTAAACCAGAGGGATGGTCACAGTCGGCATGCCGACTTGCTGCGCCCTCAAGATAAGAAAGACATCGCTCGAATTTCCGAGGGCAAAGACCGTCACCACCAAAAGAAACCACCTGAACCTGGCGTCAAAATGCTTCAGCGTAAGTCTTGGCCGGCCGGCGTGTTCAGCCGGCAAAGCCTTTTTCTCTGCTATGAAAAAGATTATCAACAGGACCGCAAATAACCCCGGCACCATGGACAGCCAGAAGACCTTCCGGTAATCGTTTGAGA
>JAZDGK010000108.1:0-8470 GCA_043806955.1 Pseudomonadota bacterium
TTTTGTCATTCCGGCGGAAGCCGGAATCCAGTCTATTCAACTAGTTACTGAGGATCTGGACTCCGGTTTTCACCGGAGTGACGACTTTTTACGAGTTCATCATACCTTATTGAGTACAAAGCCTTGCAGGGTTTTTACAGCGGAGTCCAAAGGTGAAATCGGGCAAGATTACCAAAAAGTGCGTAATTACCAATAATCTCGGGCTGCACGCCAGGGCTGCTGCGAAATTCGTGCAAATATCTTCACGTTTTGATTCGGAGGTTTCAGTTATACGTGGTGGCAATGAAGTGGACGGCAAGAGCATTCTGGATATTTTGAGCCTGGGTTGTCTAAAAGGTGCGAGAATTGAAATAAAGGCTGCCGGCAAGGATGCAATTGAGGCCGCAAGTGCCCTTGAAGAATTAATTAATGAGAAATTTGGGGAAGAATAATGGATGGAAGGGTTGAGTTGAGTAGAGTACTGAATGGGAATCCCGTCTCTCCCGGCATAGCTATAGGGAAAGCTCTGCACATAGATAGAGGCAAAATAAAGGTGGTTTATGAGTACCTGATGAATGACGGACAAGTACAAGCAGAAATCGATCGCTTTAAGATGGCGGTAGAGAGTACCGCTTCGGATCTCCTGGCGATAAAGAGTGATATGCCGGAAGAATTGAAAGAGCATTACCCCGTAATAGACAGCCACCTTCTGATCCTTAAAGATAAGATGTTGCATGATGAAGCTTTGAAATGCATTGCTGAGGAGCGAATCAATGCCGAATGGGCACTGAAGAAGGCCCTGAAGAAGACTGAGGCCATATTTGAACGGATCAAGGATGAATACATCCGGAGCCGCTTCCACGATGTGGAGTTTGTTTCAGAAAGACTGTTGAGTGCGCTTACAGGCCATAAGCTCAAGAATCTGGCTGAGATTGAAGACAATGTAATCGTAGTGGCACACGATTTTTCCCCTGCAGACACAGTCCAGATGAGACCGGGTAAAGTGATGGCTTTTCTTACGGACATAGGCGGACGTACTTCACATACGGCTATTATTGCCCGATCTTTGGGCATTCCGGCCGTAGTGGGATTGGAGACTATAACCAGCATAGTATCAAGCGGCGATCAACTTATTGTTGACGGCGTCACCGGCAATGTAATAATCAATCCAACAGAAGAAACGCTTGAAGAATACAGAAAGAAACAGGTCCAGTATGAGGATTACCGATTAGAAATAGTCAAATACAGCCATCTCTGGGCCGAGACCATGGATGGCTACAGAATCAAAGTGAAAGCCAATATCGAATTCCTCGATGAAATCCCATCCGTAGTCGAATACGGCGCCGAAGGAATAGGACTGCTGCGAACAGAATTCCTCTACCTGAGCCAGAATGAGTTGCCTTCCGAGGAAGACCTTTTCAATGCATACCGGCATGCGTTGGAGCAGATTTCGCCCAATCCGGTAACGATACGTACTCTCGATGTAGGTGGAGACAAGCTGGTTTCATCGATCAAATGGGGATCCGAGATGAATCCGGCGCTTGGGCTTCGGGCCATCCGGTTCTGCCTTAGAGAAAGGGATATTTTCAAAACCCAGCTTCGAGCGATTCTGCGGGCCGGCCATTTTGGCGACCTGCGCATAATGTTTCCGATGGTATCAGGAAAACAGGAGATCATAGAGGCAAAGCGGATAATGAAAGAAGCTGCTGAAGAACTCTATCGAGAGCGACTGCCTTTCAAAGAGTCGGTCAAGGTCGGCATAATGATCGAAGTCCCGACGGCGGCGGCAATGGCTGATATCCTTGCCGATGAAGCTGACTTTTTCAGCATCGGGACTAATGACCTTATTCAGTATTCTCTGGCTATAGATCGGGGAAATGAGCACGTTGCGCACCTTTACGAACCGCTTCACCCGGGTGTGTTAAGAATGGTAAGAAGCGTAGTGGAAGCCGGTCATCGAAAGGGGATTGAGGTTGCCATGTGCGAAGAAATGGCGGGAGAGACTTCGTATATGCCTATTCTCCTCGGGCTTGGTCTTGACGAGATCAGTATGAATCCGCTTTCCATTCCCCAAGCTAAGCGCATTATCCGCATGTCAACGATGGAGGAGGCCAGGGAGATCGTGAACGAGGTATTCAGGTTTACCACGGCAGAAGAAATACACCTGTATCTCAGGACGCGACTGGCCAAAAAATTCCCCGAGGAATTCTTGTGGAGCCCGTCACAGTTTGTACTATGAAGGTGTTCACCGTTGACCAAAGAAAGTGCGCTAAAGTGAGCTAAAGTGCCTAAAGTTAAGGATAGTGTCGATTTTAAGAAACCAGTTCAAAGTTTCCGGGTTAAGAAAAAACCGTGAACCTGGAACTCGAAACCTGGAACTCGTAACTTGTAACCGGTGAACGTCTTAATAATCGCCTTTTTTCAATGCGGCGATACGGTTCTTCATTTTTGAAATCAGGCTGTGCAGATCCGTTTGAATAGCTGAAATCTGTTGGTGCCGTTTTTCCTGGAGTTTTGTCACTTCCGCGAGCCAGTATTCAACTGCACGTATTTCACGCTCCCGGAGTTCCAGCTCAACCTTTTGTTTCATTTTTTCCAGAAAATGTTTATCGGATTCAGGCATCGGATCTCTCCTTCGGGGTCTTGCAATACGGCCGTAAAATGGGTAGATACTTGCCACATAATCGGGTGAACAGATTTTCACAAACACTCTTTGAGGGTGTCTAAAAACTCTCAATTTTGTTCAAGGTCAAGGAAGGCGAGGATTCTAACCCTTGAAGGCTTGAAGGCTGGGATGCTGGGATGCGAGAAGGCTGAGAGGCAATCCCAGCGGGTCAGCTTTCCGGCTTCGGCTTCCCAGCCTCCTGGCTTCCCAGCTTCCTGGCCTTCTGAGGATTAGAATCTGAGCCTGACGCAGAGATTGGACAAAAGGGAGAGTTCTTAGACACCCTCTTAACGAATCCCATCGCTACGAAAATGTTATAAACTATTACTGTCGAAAACAAAAGTGGATTGCCGCTTTCTTTTGTTATATGAAAGAGACTCTTATTCCCAAGTAATTCAAGAAGAAGATGAAAATGAGAAAGGCCCCTTTGTTCATAATCGGCGTTTTTATCGTCTTATGTCTGACCGGGATTCTCGCCGGTGAGATTCAGGACCTTCTCGAAAAAGCAAATAATATATGTCTCTCATGTATGGGAATAGGATGAAAAGGCATCTTCGACTGTATATTCAGGCAGCCTCCGCCTTTATCTTGAATAGTTATTGGTATTTCCCGATAAGCCGGCGAATATATCAGAGTCGGTTGAAGTTCTTCTGCTCCCCGGGACTGAATTGCTATTCCTGCCCGGCGGCAACCAGTGCATGTCCTATCGGGGCCATACAGAATTTCCTAGGGGCTGTCGGGCCCTCACTGGAAGCCGCCCGCTATCATCTCGGTCTATATGTCATAGGATGGCTCGGGATTATTGGCGGAATGGTTGGACGCATGCCTTGCGGCTGGATATGTCCTTTTGGGCTGATTCAGGATTTTCTGAGCAAAGCTTCGAAGCGGAAACACAGGCTGCCTCATATTTTTACCTATGGTCCATATGTAGTTCTGGCTCTTGCCGTAGTTATGCTGCCTCTCCTGATCACAGATTCTTTCGGATATGGACTGCCGTGGTTTTGCAAGTTCATTTGTCCCGCCGGCACACTCGAGGCAGGGCTGCCGCTTCTTGTGTTGCAACCGGCTTTGCGGACCATGATTGGTTATCTCTTCTATTCCAAGGTCTCCATTTTGTTCATAATCATCGTTCTGAGCGTCTTTATCACCCGCTTCTTTTGCCGAACAATCTGCCCGCTTGGAGCTATATACTCTTTGTTTAACCGAGGCAGTCTTTTCAGGCTGACTTTTGATCCCGACAAATGCAAACACTGCGGCCAGTGCCATCGCGATTGTCCTATGGATATTAGAGTATACGAATCGCCGAACGACAGGCAGTGCATAAGATGTCTTATCTGCCTGCGAGAGTCATGCGCTTACGGGGCCATTTCGTATGAGATAGGGAAGGATCGAAGGGGCGAGAAGGAAGTACCGAGTGTCGAGTACTGAGGGACTTAGAAGTTTCCAACATACCATTTTAGGATCAATGTCCAATGTTCAATGCTCAATAACCAATTTCCAATCAGGAGAGGGTCCCTTGGACATTGAACATTGAACATTGAGTATTGGACATTCGATATTGGGAATTGACCTATGCACCGTATATTATAGACTTCCAGATAAAGCTTTTGGGTGCGTTATCGGTCGGGGATGTACGAACAGGTACTATCCCCTCCCTGTTGCCTTCCCAAAAACATTATCTGAAAGTCTATAGCATTTTCCAGATCCCTGAGTATGGCGGACTTCGGAATGGGGAAAGAAAGAATGGGAGAGGGGGAGACGCGGTGACAGGATGACGGGGGCAAATAGGGAAACGAAACAAACCAAACAAACGAAACAAACCAAACAAACGAAACAAACCAAATAAACCAAACAAACCAGCTCAACCCTATTGGGGAACGGTGAACGTGTTTACCACTCAGTACTCAGCACTCGACACTCAGCACTTTCTTGTGGCGGGCGGGTTTTGACATTGTAGATATTCATTGCCGGGGTGATTCCCTTCCGGATAATCACGCCGATCGCAGCCACTGCCCTTTCCAGTACTTCTTCGATTACCGCCTTATCCTGCACGGAAAAGGGCTTAAGTACGTAATCTTCCGGCTGCTCAGGCGGCGTGGGTCTTCCGATTCCGATCTTTAATCGGTCGAAATTCTGGCTGCCCAGGCTCTCTATGATTGAGGCCACTCCATTGTGTCCACCCGGTCCTCCATTTTTCACGATTCTTATGCGGCCTGCGGGGAGATCCAGATCATCATGGACTACAAGAAGATTGTCAGGTGATAATTTATAGTACCGGAGGATCCTTCCGACAGCCGAACCGCTCCTGTTCATAAACGTGAGCGGCTTGGCGAGGAAGACGTTCTTTGTTTCGATTTGTCCTTTACCGAAAAGGCTGTCAAGCTGCTTTTGGACTAACGGAATATTCGATGCTGCTGCGAAATGATCAAGCACCATGAAGCCGGCGTTATGCCTCGTATCGTTATACTTTTGTCCGGGATTACCGAGGCCGATGATGCACAACACCTTATTCGTTCACCGTTGTCCGTAAAAACTCGTGAGAATGGAGTCTATCCGACCTGAAAAGCGTCTTTTTGGCAAAGTCACGGTGATTCGCGTATTCCGTTTCGGTCTCCAGTCCCTGGTGCCAAGAGACCAGAAACCAGTCGCAAGAGTCGAGTCTCAACGAGAGACCAGGAGCCAAATATTACCTGAAAGGCGCGAGGAACGTCTTTTCGGTTCACCCCGTGAAATAATCTGATGGCATCTCCAACGCCCCGTGAAATGGTCTGAGCATCCAACAGCCCCCGGAATTAGTGAGCGTTTATTTCACAGGGTTAACGGTCAACGGTGAACGGTTACTTTTTACTCTACTGCCTTGCCCTTGCCCGCAACGACATCAGGTTCACCGGAAACTTCCTCAGCAGGCACTGCCTTCTCCTCTGTTTCGGGCGGAACGACTGAGACAAGAGTGAGCTCCGGATCGTCCAGTATTCTGTACTTTTCGGAAAGATTCAGATCTCTGATATGGAGCGATTCTCCTATATCCAAAGAGGCGACATCAACTTCGATTGATTCGGGTATATCGGCCGGCAGACACTCGATCTCTATCTCGCGTGTTACCGTCTGTAGAATGCCGCCCTGTTCGATGCCCTTTGCCCGACCTTTTATAGCCAGGAGAACTCTGATTGTGATCTCTTTATCCATCAATACTTCATAAAAATCAGTGTGGAGGATATCGCGAGTTATGGGCTGCGTTTGAACCTCTTTGAGGATAGCCATCTTGTTTATGCTCTCATTATTGTCCTTTATCGTAAGGGCAAAAAGCGTATTCTCTCCCCGTGCAGTACTCAGCTTGCGCTTCAATTCCGCCCGGTTCAGGGAAAGGGGCCTGGCAGCCGAATCTTTGCCATAAAAGACCGCAGGGATATACCCCTGCCTGCGCAGGCTGTTTGCCGCGCCTTTCCCGGTTTTCTCCCTTATCTCTGCGAATAATTCCACTTGTTTCATCTTTACCTCCTAGACAAATAAAGAACTGACTGAATCTTCTGAATGAATACGCCTGATGGCCTCTCCAAGAAGGTTAGCCACAGAAAGTACCTGTATTTTGTTTGATTGCCTGGCCTCAGGCTTCAGCGGGATGGTATCCGTTACAATAAGCCGCTCTATAGGTGATTCTTCAATTCGTTGAAGCGCCGGACCGGACAGAACCGGATGCACCGTACACGCATATATATGCTTTGCTCCTTCTTCCTTGAGGGCCTGAGCAGCGTGGCAGATAGTGCCGGCCGTATCTATCATGTCATCGAGAACAAGCACATTTTTCCCCTGGATATCTCCCACGACGTGCATTACTTTGGATTCATTGGGACGTTCGCGGCGCTTATCAATGATTGCAAGCTGTGCATTAAGCCTCTTCGCAAAAGCCCTGGCTCTTTCCACACCGCCGGCATCAGGCGACACTATTACCAGATTGTTCGAAAGGTTGTCTCGCATATAGTCCAGGAGCACGGGCGCCGCAAAGAGATTATCTACGGGAATGCTGAAAAACCCCTGGATTTGGCCTGCATGCAGATCGATGGCCAGGACCCGCCGTGCGCCGGCTGAAGTTATAAGATCGGCTACCAGCTTGGCGGTTATCGGCGTCCTTGGAGCGACTTTTCTATCCTGGCGAGCGTAGCCGTAATAGGGACTAACGGCCGTGATGCGCCGGGCGGATGCCCTGCGAAGTGCGTCAATCATAATCAGCAGTTCCATCAGGTTATGGTTGACCGGAGTACATGTGGGTTGAATAACAAATACGTCACTGCCCCGAACATTCTCGCCGATTTCCACCATGATTTCGCCGTCGCTGAAAGTGCGTACCATGGCCTTGCCAAGTTCTATGTCAAGGTACTCGGCAATGGCATGCGCCAGCGCCGAATTTGCGTTGCCCGAGAATAACTTAAGCTTGTCTATCATTTTGCCCCCAATATCCGTTGACCGTTAACCGTTGACCGACAAGAAATGACATCGGATCTGTCCGTCGGTGAACGGCGAACATTAATTGGCTGGGGTGGGAGGATTCGAACCTCCGAATCCGGGTTCCAAAGACCCGTGTCTTACCGCTTGACGACACCCCAGTGGAAAGAATCTAACATATCACCGCAGAGCACACCGAGAACGCTGAGAAGAACTCTTCTTTTGCAAGCTGCGTATGAAACTGTTTTGGCCTCTCATGGACAGGGTTATCTCTGCCCGAACGACTTGGTTTTGTCAAAAAAGAATAACACTTCTCCGCGGCATCCGCGAGCTCCGCGGTAAATTGCCGTAAACTGCCTGCGTTTCGCCCTCAAAGCGATCTGGCCAGATAAACCGACCAGGTTGATTCCGGCTGCAGTTCCTCATAAACCTTTCGAGCTTTTGATTCCTCTTCGAAAACACTAAAAACCGTGGGCCCGCTGCCTGTCATCAAGGCGCCTTTTGCCCCGCAGGAAACCAGTCTCATCTTGATCCTATTGATAACCGGGTATTCTGGTATACTTACAGTTTCAAGGTCATTATGGAGGAGTTGTTCTACGACCGCAGTATCATGCGGGCTGAAATTAAAGGCATTCTCCACGGTTGTCAACTTCAAATTGTCATAGACCCATTTAGTACTTACGGGAAAACCCGGATTCACAATCACCACCCAAATGAGAGGAATCTGCACGGGCTCCAGTTCTTCGCCCTTTCCACGTCCTATTGCCGTAGAATAGGCTGAAACAAAAAACGGCACATCAGCCCCCACTTTTGCCGCCATACAAAGCAGCGCATCCTCATCACACGGGTGTTCATACATTTCCTGAAGGCTTTTCAGCAAAGAAGCAGCGTCGCTGCTCCCTCCGCCCAAGCCGGCTGCCACCGGGATTTTCTTGTCTATTGTTATCTTGACACCAAGGGGAATACCGGTAGATTCTTCAAAAAGACGGGCGGCTTTGTAAACGATATTCCTGCCATCCGCGGGGACGGTATTCTGCAGGCAGGTTAACTCAATGCCTCCATTTGTCTTTTCCAATGTAATAATATCAAATAAGGCTATTTTCTGAAAGAGCGTTACAATATTGTGATAGCCGTCTGTCCTCGTGCCTGTCACCCTCAAGAAGAGGTTGATTTTGGCAGGGGCCGGAGTTGTAATAAAATCCGTCATGGTCCAATCGGAAATGCTGAGGGTCTGTCACGAAATAACTTGACCATGCGGAGGGCCGAGCCAGCCCGTCCGGCTGCGGTGCTCGTCGGGTGCATACTCACGGGTAGGCGCCCTCCTCGCGCCTCGCCAGACGGGCGCCTCAGCGCTCAGAATTGGGCACCTTAGTCCGTGACAGACCC
>JAZDGK010000109.1:0-2869 GCA_043806955.1 Pseudomonadota bacterium
GCCGTTTACGAGAACGGGGTGATCAAACCCATGGAGAGATTGCTCCTTTCGGAGTCTCAAAAGATCAAAGTTACAATTGAAACGACCGAAAGTCTCGCGGCATCCACAAAGGCCTTCATTCCAGCAGATCCTGATGTGGTCCGACAGGTGGCAGAAGGCGACGAGTACCTTTCAATCGAATAGGCATCGACATGTCGTTAAACATGCCCGATCAAAGCGAAGTTTTTGTTGATGCTAACATTTTCGTCTATCACTTCTCTGGTCCAACGGAATATACCGAGTCCTGTACCCGATTCCTCCAGCGTATTGAGGAAGGAAAACTTACTGGCATCACGTCTACGCTGGTTATAGCTGAAACACTCCATCGATTGATGATCATTGAAGCCACATCGAAACTTCAAATTGAGCCTAAAGCAGCGGTCCATTATCTGAAACACCACCCCTTGGATGTGAAGAAGCTGACCGAACATATAAAGGTGCCTGAACAAATTTTCTTACTCAGTGTCAGGATTCATCCTGTTGAAATCGAGGACATCCTCAAGTGCAACGAAATCAAAAGTGAATATGGTCTCCTCACAAACGATGCACTCACGCTCGCTGTAGTGAGGCGCTACCACTTCACGAATATTGCAACCAACGATCCGGATTTCGAGCGAATCCCTGACCTTACGGTGTGGAAACCCAGTGAGTAAGGGGATGCCGAACCTCACGGGACCCACAGGGACTCGTGGATTATCTCATCCTGACACCACGTTACTCCATTTTACTCTATTTAACATCTCCAAACACACGCTGGGAATGGCGATCCGGGAGGCGCAGAAAGAAATAACTCCTGACGGAAAGCCCTCCTCTGGTCCCATCGTAACAGTTCTGTCTTTTGAAAAACATGATCTCACCCCCAGGACACCGAGGGAAGTGTCATTATCCAGTCAGGGAGACACCAGGCCGGCTCCCACTTCCTCCTTGTAACCTTTCCGTTGATATCCCGCTTCTTTTCCCATACTCCGTTCTCAACTGGGCAACATGACCACGCCCACAGAAAGCTACCTATGGAGAGACACGGCGGGAGGAAAGAGTAAATGGCGAAGAAAAGGTGCCTCAACACTTCCTTCCTGAAGTCCTCGACCAGTCATTTTAACGAAACATACTTGATTTGAATTGGTAATCATCGATGGTCTTTTTTTCTTGATATACTACTCCCTTTATTCTATATTAGACTCATCCTAAAGCAAGTTCTTATCATTTCAGTGGCTGTTTTATTTATTGACATAGCGTCGCGTCAGGCATATGCATTCCAATCGAAGCTGTCGCCCAGATATGACTGATAACGGGCACCGGGCAAAAGTGCCCGAAAGTGCCACCAATATCACATTATCAGGGCAAAAGTGCATGTTAATAAATGGTTAGGCCCGAAGGGTGGTCATCTGAAAGGAGAATGTCATGAAGATACGTTCATTTCTCGCAGCGGCGAAAATAGGATTCATGATTCTGTTGGCGCAAGGCCTTGCGGCAGAGGCCGCTGAAGTCAAGGTCATAACGGGCGTCGGAATGTCGGCGGTGATGGGGGAGCTCGGCCCCCAGTTCGAACTCGCGACGGGCCACAAGTTCGTGATCTGGTACGGGAATAGAGGTACGATACGACGGCGGATCGAGGCCGGTGAGGCGTTCGACCTCGCCATCATGGGCGCTCTGGACGAGTTCATCAAAGAGGGCAAAATTACTGCCGGCACGCGCACTGGAATCGCCCGCGTCGGCATGGGCGTGAGTACGCGCGCGGGTGCCCCCAAGCCCGACATCAGTTCGGTCGACGCGTTCAAGCGCGCGTTGCTCAACGCGAAGTCGGTCATCTATGTTCAGGAAAGCGTGGTCGGCATTCATCTTGCCAGGGTGTTCGAGCGCCTCGGCATCGCCGAGCAGATGAAAGCCAAGACCAAGCCGCGGCAGGGCACGGAGGGTCTTGCCCGGGCGGTCGCCGACGGCGAGGCCGAGCTCGGTTTTGAGCTCACCAACGAAATTCTATTCTTCAGCGGTGTGGAGCTTGTCGGTCCGTTCCCGCCTGAGCTGCAGAGTTACAATGCGTTCATGGCGGGCGTCGGTACCGCCGCCGAGCAACCGGAAGCCGCCAAGGCCCTGATCAAGTTCCTCACGACGCCAGCAGCCGCCGCGGTGATCAAGGCGAAAGGCCTGGAGCCTGCCACTCCGTGATGGTCACTTCCGCCCTGGACCGTGTTGGGGCCTAACCGGACGGTGGTGCCGGACGCGCCGGAAGCGCAGTGCTTTCATTGGCCGCCGTGCTCGGCGCGCCGCACACCTCCACGTTATACTCTCTAACGCAAATCATCAACCCTTGATGCAGACCGATCCTCACTCTTTGTGTGTAATCGTTATTTAGCACTTCATCAGCAAGCGATCTTGGGAGGAAACAGTAATGGAAAACATAAACCGGGGGTTGCTTCAGTTTTTCACCGAGCATTACAAACCTGGGGCCATCGGTATTGTGGGAACCGATCACACATTGGGGATGGCGATCCGGGAGGCACAGAAAAAGATAACTCCTGACGGAAAGCCTTCCCTCTGGTCTCATGCCTTCATTTTCGGAGACATGAGGCTCGACCGAAGGGGTCCCGGAGGCGAGATGAGCAGGAGCCCTTACATCTTTGAGTCCGATCTCAAGGTTCCATAAACCTTATGTATTTTAATGAGGGGATATCGCTCAGATGGCAGGTCGAGTTTCTCATCGAGATGAAAAAATGGCCTGACTGGAGGCAAATTGAAACGATCACTGTGCAGCCATAAAGTTCTTTTCTAAAATCACAAAGGGATCGAAAGGGGTCCGATGAAAAGCAAGGAGTTGAAAAGACCTGCCGTT
>JAZDGK010000110.1:0-11949 GCA_043806955.1 Pseudomonadota bacterium
GAGGAACGAGACCAAATATTCCCGAATTTGAGGCGCATAGTGTTGCTATGCAACGAAAATTCGGGGATATTTGGGCCGTTCCCCCCACTTCCGCAGTAGATCATCCCTAAGTCCGACTGGCTCCTAGCATTCTCTTCCTGATTTCATCAAGGCTTCCTCGTTGTGATATCCTTTTTGGACAGGCCCTTTCCGAATCAATTCTTCCCGTGGCCGTTCGGGGCTTCAGCTTTTGCTTGCTTTTCTCTAAAAAATCGGTTCATATTTGTCCGGTGGTGAATCCGAGGAGCCTGTTGGACTTAGGTGACACCTATGAGGGAAACGAGAGGACCAGACCGAATATTCCCGAATACGAGGCCCATAGTGAATCTATGTAACGAAACTTCGGGGATATTTTGGGCGTCCCTCCACTTTCCGTAGTAGATCATCTTGAGTCCGGCAGACTCCCAGTCCAACCCTCAGCCCGGAGTTATGGTTGTAATTTCGTGGAAATTAGTTTAAAAAGCAGTTGCAGAAAATTTCAAAAAGGACACAACAAAAAAGTATGCAACAAATGAGTTGAAAGCGGGTAGAATTTTCTTTAGGAGTTAATCATCTAAATCTAAGGAGCGGAGAATGAATATTTACGTCGGGAACTTGTCTTATGATGTTACGGAATCGGATCTTGAGGAGACTTTTGCAGCTTTCGGTCAAGTAGAGACTGTAAAGATTATCAAAGACATGGCCACAAACAAATCCAAAGGATTCGGGTTCGTGGAGATGCCGGATAAGGAATCCGGACAGCAGGCGATCGATGGTATGAACGGCAAAGAATTGAAAGGCCGGGCTCTCAAAGTTAACGAAGCAAGACCGCGCACCCAGGATCGTGGTGATATGAGACGTGGTGGCGGCAGCGGCGGAGGCGGAGGCAAGCGAGGCGGTAGTAGTGGCGGCGGCGGACGCCGCTTCTAGGTTCTTCACGGCAGCAAGGATTATTGGACTCTCATAAAATCATTTTTTGACGGTTCGCAAGAAGTGCTTTGTCTCCGGCGACAATCCCGCGCATGACTTATGGGCGAAGGCCGTCGAAGAATACCGATTTATGTCTATTTGCGATGCATTTGGGAGGCATCCTGGTGCCCAAAAAGGCAAAAAAGGATGTTTTCGGATACGGGATATGTGCGTTACGCGCGCGCCATCCCGAGATACGAAAGCTGAAACGTCTTCATAGCCCCTCCTTCCACGGATACAGGGTCTGGACATCCAGTTGGCTCTTGATGGATTTCCTGGAACGGCAGGGGCTAAAAGACGGTACAAGAGTTATGGACCTGGGTTGCGGATGGGGTCTGGCCGGGATCTACTGCGCCAAAAATCATTCCGCCGAGGTGACGGGCGTTGACTTGGATTCCCAGGTATTCCCGTATCTTCATCTGCACGCACAGATAAACAGTGTAAAGATTACCACCGTGCAGAAAGACTTCGATAGCCTGACGGGCATAAACCTCGAGGATATCGATGTCCTGATCGGTGCTGATATTTGTTTTTGGGATACTCTGGCCGATTCTCTAAGAAATCTCATATATAGAGCCCTGGATCACGGGGTCAAGCTCGTGGTTATTGCAGATCCGGGAAGGCCTACTTTCAATGAACTCGGGCAGGTTTTCGTCGACGATCTGCACGGAGAGATCTCGAACAGGGCAGTGATAGACCCGCACTATATTTGCGGCCGCATTCTAAAAATAGGATCTCTCTGTGCGCCTGTAAACGAAACGACTTATGCGGGCTCGGTTTTATCTGCTCTCCCGAATTAACCAACAGAAAGTATCACATCTTCACCATACCGCCCCCCTCTATTGGCGCCGGCATGGTGAAGAGGCATTTTGGATACCCATTCGTGCGGAACTGTACTCATGCATGATTTCGCGGCCGGAGTTCAATCGGGGGGGGTCAGATAGTTTTGATGCAGCCCGTTGCGTGTTGCAGTACGTTCGCGTTCTTTTTCACTGTAGCCGTGAGGCGCAGTGCCCGCATCAGGAGACCCGAGGAGTCTGTCGGACTTAGGGGATCGTTACGAGGAAGTGGAGGAACGAGACCAAATATTCACGAATTTGAGGCGCATAGTGTTGCTATGCAACGAAACTTCGGGGATATTTGGGCCGTTCCCCCCACTTCCGCAGTAGATCGTCCTAAGTCCGACAGGCTCCTAGATCAAATCTGCGCATATCTGCGAAAATCTGCGTCCCATAAGAAGGTTTATGTATAAGACGGGGCAGCATATACATTTTGTGGGTATCGGCGGTATCGGTATGAGCGGTATTGCCGAGCTTCTGATTAACCTGGGATATAAGGTCAGCGGGTCCGATCTCCGGGAAACCGACATTACCCGCCGGCTGGTACAGCTCGGTTGTACTTTCCGTCATGGCCACAGGCCGGAAAACGCGGCCGGGGCTCATGTGGTAGTCATATCATCGGCAGTAAAGCCTGACAATCCCGAAGTGCAGTACGCCCGGGAATCGATGATACCGGTAATCCCCCGGGCAGAGATGCTGGCTGAGCTGATGAGACTCAAATATGGGATTGCCGTGGCCGGGGCACACGGAAAAACAACCACAACGTCAATGGTAGCCACGGTCCTTGCTCATGGGGGCCTTGATCCTACAGCGGTTATCGGGGGAAAACTGAACAGTCTCGGTACGAATGCTAAACTGGGGCAGGGCAGGTTTCTTGTGGCCGAGGCAGATGAAAGCGACGGTTCCTTCATGCATCTGTCACCCTGCATCGTTGTGGTTACCAATATCGACGCCGAACATCTGGACTATTACGGCAACATCGAGTGCATCAAAACGACCTTCCTTGAATTCATAAATAAAGTGCCTTTTTTCGGGACAGCCATACTCTGTCTGGACGACAATCATATCCCGTTTCTGATCCCTTCCCTCAAAAAGCGTTACTCAACCTACGGCGTCTCGGCCCAGGCCGATTTCCAGGCACGGGACATCCGCGCGGAGGGGCTCGGCTCAAGTTACATCGCCTACCACCAGGGTCAGGAGCTGGGTAAAATCGAAATAAACGTGCCGGGATTACACAATATATTTAATTCACTGGCTGCTCTGGCCTGCGGAGTCGAGATAGAGATCCCGTTTGGCGATATCCAGGCAGGGCTCGGAGAATTCAGTGGAGTGCAGAGGCGCTTTCAAATAAAGGGAAAAGTGAACGGGATCGTAGTTATCGACGATTACGGCCATCATCCCACGGAGATAAATGCCACGCTGACGGCCCTTCGCCAATGCTGGGACGGCAGGCGGTTGCTCGTTGTGTTTCAGCCTCATCGTTACAGCCGTACCCAGGCACTCTTCCAGGAGTTTACGAAGGCTTTTTACCAGGCAGACACATTGATACTCACGAGCATATATCCGGCTGGAGAGACCCCCATTCCGGGAGTGGACGCCAGAAGTCTGCATGACAGCATCCGGAGTCAGGGCCACAAAGATGTCCATTTTGTAGCGGAAAAAGAAGACCTTGCTCACTACCTCGAATCGATGGTCCGTCCCGGTGATATCGTTCTTACCCTTGGCGCCGGGAATATCTGGCAGGTGGGGGAGGAGCTGCTTGACCGGTTGTCGAAACAGTCTTGAATCATAATGGCTGGAATGCAGCGGATAACGTCTTAAAGAATATCGAATATCGAACAAGGAATGACGAATGTCGAAGGATGATAAAAGAAGTGCCTAAAGTGAGCTAAAGTGCCTAGAGTTAAGGACGAGAATAAGCGGAAACTTCATAATTCGAAATTCCTTGTTCGATATTCGATATTCATACTTGAGTTTGGGCCTGAACCGGTAGCCTGAATTGGCCTCATGGGACGGAGAGCAATATAGACTTTCAGATAAAGCTTTTGGGTGCGTTATCGGTCGGGGATGTACGAACAGGTACTATCCCCTCCCTGCTGCCTTCCCAAAAACATTATCTGAAAGTCTATAACCAGGTAACAGCATGAAGAAACTGCCGGCAAAGATTAAGAAACAGCTCGGGATACTGTGCGACGGTCCCGTGCTTTTCGACGAGCCTATGGCTGCATGGACTTCATTCAGGATCGGCGGACCGGCCCAGGCAATTGCCGCACCCCTTTGTGTCGAATTCCTGCAGCGGCTTGTATCTTTTTTGAGGACTGAAGGAATTCCCTTTTTCGTAATGGGCAAAGGTACGAATCTAATTGTCAAGGACGACGGATTTCGCGGCTGTGTCATTTCTCTCCGGGGATTCAAGAGGCTTGAATCTTTAAAGCAGGAAGCAGGAGGTCAGCACCTTGTCTTTGCCGAGGCCGGTGTTTATCTTCCGCAGCTCGTGAAGTATGCGGCCAGATCGGGGATATCCGGTCTTGAATTCGCGGCAGGCATACCCGGTTCCGTGGGGGGCGCTATCAGGATGAATGCCGGTTCGTGGGGCGGTGAAATCAAAGATCGGCTTCAGACCGCACGCATTCTTGACGCCGGTGGACAGATAAGGGATTGGGATAGACAGGAGCTGTTCTTCAGCTACCGTTCCCTGTCTCTTGCCAAAGGGAACGTAATCCTTTCAGGCGTTTTCGGCCTGGAGACACGGGATCCCGAGAGTGTAGCCGCAGCGGTTACCGCCAATCTCGTCCGGAAACGTCAAACGCAGCCTCTGCGCCGGCCGAGCGCCGGTTCGGTATTTAAGAACCCTGTTGGGACGGCTGCAGGCAAATTAATCGATATGGCCGGATTCAAAGGTCTTCGCCGCGGACAGGCTATGATCTCCCGGAAGCATGCAAACTTTATCGTTAATATGGGAGACGCTACCGCATCGGATGTAATCGGCCTTATGGAAGTCGTGCAACGAGGCGTTCGAGACCGTTTTGGCATAGAACTCGAGCCGGAGGTGGAAATCTTTGGTTAAGAGCTACAGGAAAAGATCAAGACCTCATGATGACCGAAAACGGCGTATCATCTTGGCCGCACTCGTAACAATTGTATTCCTTTCCGCCGGCCTTGTCTGTGTAGCCATGAAATGCTACCGGCGCCTTTGCCGTTCGGATTTTTTTCGGATCAGCAGCATCGAGGTAGTCGGGTGCCGGCATGTCTCAAGGGAGGAAGTGCTCAAGCTGGCAAATATCGAGATCCACAGCAACCTTTTTGATCTGAATGCTGAAGCCGCAGGGCGTGCACTTGAGGCCCATCCCTGGGTAAAGAGGGTAACTGTGCGAAAAGATCTGCCCGACAAACTGTTCATCAGGATAGAAGAAAAGCGGCCGCTTGCCGTACTCGAGGATAACGGGCTCTACTATCTGGACATAGATGCTGAAATAATGGGAAAAGCGCGTCCGACAGAAGAGATCGACTACCCGGTCGTTACGGGTTTTGAGCGGCATGAATGCCTTTCTGAATCGGAAAGGACCAAAGAACTGCGCCAGGTGCTCCGGTTTCTTGGCACCAAGAACAAAACCGACGATATTCTTCCTGCAATAAATGTTTCGGAAATACATATGGACAAAAACTCGGGCCCGGTACTCTATACCGTTGACGGCCGATTCCCGATCAAGCTGGGGAAAGGCAATATTGAAAAGAAGTTCAGATGCCTGGAAAAAGTCCTCAACGATCTCTATCGGAAACAAATTTATCAGTTGGTAGGCGTCATTGATTGTGCGAGTTACAGCGGCAGGGTCCTGGTGAGAAAGTATCCGGCGAACGGTTGAAAACAGGGCGCGGCGCCGCCGCAACCAAAGGATTTCACCACGAAGAACACGAAGAACACGAAGAAAAGGATTTCAGAGTAGATCGAATGAGTCCGCCTGTCCATGCTGTAAACGGCCACTCTGTCATGGGGTTTTTATGTCGGAAGAGCAAGCAAACATCATAGTCGGGTTGGACATAGGCACAACAAAGATCTGTGCCGTTGTCGGCGAGGTCAACGAAGGTGCGGTAAAGATCATCGGCATCGGAGCTCATCCTTCCATCGGGCTCCGCAAAGGGGTGGTCGTCAATATCGAAAGTACGGTGAATTCCATAGGGAAGGCCATAGAGGAAGCAGAGCTTATGGCCGGCTGTGAGATTAAGTCAGTTTATGCCGGAATAGCCGGGAGCCACATAAAGGGTTTTAACAGCCACGGTGTAATTGCCATTAAAGGGCGCGAGGTCACGCAAGGCGATGTCGACCGGGTTATTGATGCGGCGCGCGCGGTGGCTATTCCCCTTGACCGGGAGGTCATACATATTCTCCCGCAGGAGTATATTGTGGATGACCAGGACGGCATCGTCGACCCGCTGGGGATGACCGGTGTCCGCCTCGAAGCCAAGGTGCACATTATCACCGGGGCTGTGACCTCCGCCCACAACATAATCAAATGCTGCAACAAGGCCGGTCTCGACGTCTGTGATATCGTTCTCGAGTCGCTGGCTTCTTCCGCAGCGGTTTTGAGCGGCGAGGAAAAGGACCTGGGAACTGCGCTTATCGATTTTGGGGGCGGTACCACGGATTTGGCCATTTTCACTGGCGGAAGCATCAGACATACCGCAGTTCTCGGGCTTGGCGGAAATAATCTCACAAACGATATAGCGGTCGGTCTGCGAACTCCAATGGCCGAAGCAGAAAAGATCAAGATAAAGCATGGCTGCTGTTTGAATGCCATGATCCAGAAGGATCAGACGATCGAGGTGCCCAGCGTCGGAGGCAGAAAGGCGCGCATCCTCTCTCGACAGATACTGACGGAGATCCTGGAACCCAGAGTGGAGGAGGTCTTCTCCCTTGTGGACCAGGAGATAGTGCGTTCCGGATTCAAGGAGCTTATTGCCGCAGGTATGGTTATTACCGGAGGCTCTTCCCTGCTTGAAGGCATGCCGGAAATGGCGGAACAGATATTCAATCTGCCCACACGCCTCGGCTACCCTAAAGGCGTAAGCGGCTTGATCGACGTGGTGAACAGCCCTATGTATGCCACTGCCGTAGGCCTGATAATTTACGGCGTATCCAACGAACCGGAAAGAAAATTCAGGATCAGAGACGACAAGATTTTTAATCGGGTAACAAACAGAATGAAAAGGTGGTTCAAGGACAGGATAATGTGACGAGGAGGGACTATGGTCTTCACATTTGCAGAGGCGGACTTTTCGGCGAGAATAAAGGTATTTGGGATCGGTGGCGGCGGTACGAATGCGGTAAGGAATATGGTGAGATCCAATCTGACCGGGGTGCAATTCATAGCGGCAAATACGGATGCTCAGGCCCTGGACGTTGCGAGTGGAGACGTAAAAATCCAGCTTGGGAAAGAAGCCACACGCGGTCTTGGGGCAGGAGCTGACCCGGACAAAGGCCGCCAGGCGGCCCTTGAGAGCGCAGAAGAGATACGTGAAGCGCTTGTCGGCAGCGACATGGTCTTTGTTACCGCCGGCATGGGTGGAGGGACCGGTACGGGCGGATCTCCGGTTGTAGCCCAGATCAGCAAGGAGCTGGGTGCCCTCACCGTCGCTGTCGTCACGAAACCCTTCCATTTTGAAGGAAAAAAACGGATGCGCCAGGCCGAAGAAGGGATCGCGCAGTTGAAGAAATATGTCGATACGCTCATAACCATCCCGAACAACCGTCTCCTCAATATCGCCGATAAAAACGCCACGTTTCTGGAAATGTTGAAAAAGGCCGATGATGTACTCCTTTTTGCAGTCAAAGGGATCTCGGACGTAATTACGGTTCCCGGACTCATCAATGTAGATTTTGCCGATGTTCGGACGATCATGTCGGAAATGGGAATGGCATTGATGGGCACAGGATCCGCATCAGGGGAGAATCGTGCAGTGGAAGCGGCACAAAGAGCAATCTCCAGCCCGCTCCTGGAAGATGTTGCCATAGAGGGCGCCCGTGGAGTCCTGATCAACATATCCTGTAATCATAGCCTTACACTGGAGGAGGTCTATGCGGCTTCTTCTCTGATACAGAAAGAGGCGCATGAGGACGCGAATATAATCTTCGGCTCGGTTCTCGACGAGGCACTCGAGGATGAACTCCGCGTCACGGTAATCGCAACCGGCATACAGCGCGAACAGGAGGCGGAAAAAGAGACTTCCGTCCAGAGTATTCTCCCGCGCCGCCGAAGCGAAGAGAATATCAGACCCTGGTGCGCTCAGAACACCCCTGCCCAGGAAAGGCAGGATCCGGCAAGATTGCAGCCAAGGGTCGGGGTCGCGGCAAGCGCCAACCGTTATGTGAAGAATCCTTATCGGGGGAGTGTTGCCATCGACGAAGAGGAGCTGGAAATACCGACCTTCCTGCGGAAGCAGGCGGACTGAGCCAATTGCGGATTGCGGATTTGGGATTGCGGAATGAAAAGAGAATGAGAAGAGAGGATGTGGAGGAGTAAGAGCTTGGAAAGTGCAGTTATTGGTGTATATTCGTGTTAATTCGTGGCTGAAAATGTTTTTTGCGGCGAGGCCGCTGTGGTTGGGTTTTGACAAAAAATCTCGTTGAAAAAGGAGCAATAAGAAAAAAGTGGCATGGGAAATTGCCTGTAGCGTTGATATATCCGAACTATTATCATGTCGGAATGTCAAGTCTCGGCTATCAGGCAGTCTATTCGCTGTTCAATAGAGATCCCCGGATTGTCTGTGAACGTGTCTTTCTGCCCGAAGAAGGTCCCCCCCTCTCCATAGAATCCAAGAGATCGCTGAAAGACTTCAATATTATCGCCTTTTCCGTTTCTTTCGAAAACGATTACCTGAACATACTGAAGATACTGAATGCAGCCGGCATACCGCTTATGGCTGCGGAGCGCCGCGAAGAGTGGCCTCTGGCTGTCGGCGGCGGGGTTGCGACGTTTCTGAACCCCGAACCGCTTGCGGAGTTCATCGACTGTTTTCTGCTCGGTGAGGCAGAAGAGCTCCTTCCCCCTTTTCTCGACATTATTCACAGTGGACTGCTTTCAGGGGAAAGAAAAGCGGATATGCTCGCCCGACTCGCTTCAGAAATGGACGGCGCCTACGTCCCGCGATTTTATGAGGCCGCTTATGATGCAGCCGGACGGCTCCGGACCTTTGCTCCCAAAGACGGATTTCCGGAAAAGGTCAAACGGAGAAGCGTCCCCGTCTCCGTCCCGCCGGAGAGACATACAGCCGTCCTCACCCCTCAAACGGAGTTCGCGGACAAGTTCCTGATAGAGATCGGGAGCGGCTGTTCAAGGGGGTGCAGGTTCTGCGCGGCCGGGTTTATCTATCGCCCTCCACGGGCGTGGCCGGAAGAGACGATACTTGGCGCTGTCGACGAGAAAGCGGAGAGCAGCGAAATAGGCCTGGTGGGCGTGGAAATAGCAGACCCCGCAAGGATGGAGCATTTGTGCCGGGAGTTGTTTGCCCGGGGAAAGAAGATTTCTTTCTCGTCACTTCGGGCCGATTGTCTTACACCGGAGATCCTCTCCGTCCTCAAGGCAGCCGGATTAAAGACTGTTACTATTGCCCCTGATGCCGGATCTGAACGTATGCGAAAGGTCATCAATAAGGGATTGACGGAAGAGACCATACTCCAGGCGGCAGAAAGACTTACCGAATGGGACATCCTCAATCTGAAGCTTTATTTCATGATCGGCCTTCCCACGGAAAAGGCGGAAGATGTGGAGGCCATAATTGATTTGACGAAAAAAATCAAAGATCGGGTGCTCAGGATAAGCCGCGGGAAGAAGCGTATCGGGACGATGACGCTCAGCATAAATTGCTTTGTCCCCAAACCGTGGACGCCGTTCCAGTGGGTGGGGATGGAGGATCTCCAGTCTCTGGAAACGAAGCGAAAGACTCTCAACGATGGTTTGCGCCGTGAAGGCAACGTAAGGGTGACCTTCGATGTCCCGAAATGGGCCTATCTCCAGGCGATTTTTGCGCGGGGCGACCGGCGGACCGCAGATTTCCTGAGAGCTGCACTGAGAACAGGCAATTGGAATAAAGCGTATAAGGAGGTTTCTCTGAACCCGGACTTCTTTGTGCACCGGGAGCGAGAGGGAGACGAACTGTTCCCATGGGATTTTATCGATCACGGAATTAATAAGAGCTATCTCCGGGAGGAATACGAGAAGGCCCTGAAAGGGGAGCGGACCGTGCCGTGCCGGGTAGGAGAATGTAAACGTTGCGGGGTGTGTTGATTTTGGATTTTGGATTGCGGATTGCGGATTGAGGAAGTCAAGTGACTGAGTGCACGGTGTTTCGTCTTCATGCCACGTTCCCCATGTTGGTTCGGCTCTTCATCTCGAGCTTGTCTGCCGGATCAAAAATCCCGCAGATAAAGGGATCGTAACAAGGCAATTTATCAGTGGTTTGCTCGGAACGATGTCAAGATCCCGTTCCCACAGAGAGATATCCACATTCATCAGACAAGAGCCTCCGGATAGGTCGCCGTTTCCCAAAAGGAGAGTCATCCTATGCTGGTATTCATCAGTGACATCCATCTTACGGACGGGTCGTCCGGGACAACGATCGACCCCAGGGCGTTTGACAAGTTTTGCCGCATGCTGAGCGACATAATAGGGGACCCCCGGAAATCAAACATCAAGAACGTCGAGATAGTCCTTCTGGGCGACATATTTGATGTGATTCGGTCCGATCTTTGGCTCCGACCGGAGAACGATATCTCCGAAGTCCCGATCAGACCATGGTCCACGGCCAACGAGACCGATCGAGCCGGATGGAATCTTCGACTATATGCCGAGGAGATCGCCGGCAGGATAACCGCTCTGCCTCGCAATATTGAGGCCGTCCGATACCTCGACGAATTTACGAAGCAATGCCTGCGGAAGGATGTCAAAGTCGACCTCGGTTATCTTACCGGAAATCACGACTGGCTCATCAACCGATTTGGTTCGACACGCCTGATTATAGCTCAATTCCTGGGGATGCCGGACCCGAAATCCTATACCAAGAATCGTTTCCCCTGTGACAGGATTTTCGAAGAGTACGGTGTCCTGGCACGCCATGGAGATTACTACGATAACTTCAACTATGAAGGCGATCGGGACAGTTCTTCGCTCGGAGATGCGATCGTTATCGACCTCCTTAGTCGATTCCCCGCCGCGGTCCAGGCGGATTCCGTTCTGGGCAGTGATCCCGGTCTCGTGCACGAATTGAAAGAGATCGACAATGTCCGGCCCATCCTTGCCATTCCCGCTTGGATACAAGGTATCTGCAACTACAGACCCGGCGTGGAGGAAAGGCTCCATTCCTTATGGAACAGTCTGGTTGATGACTTCTTCAAAATAGAATTCGTAAGGAACCATGACCGGTTCGGTCCGGACATGATGGATTTTCTTGAGATGGGCATGCGCCTTTCTTCGAGTTTTTCCTTCGGGAAGCTTCGGGAGATTCTGGGCCATTGGACAATCCGGCATCTATCCGGCAAAGTGGACGACTACCGGCAATTTGCCTATAACGAGGCTGCTCTCAAGAATAACAGCGTTCGCTACGTGGTATATGGCCATACTCACCGCGCAGAGCACGTGCCGCTGGACATAGTCCCTGTTCCGCACGGCGAAGTGATGGAAAAGGCCTATTTCAATACGGGTACCTGGCGCAAAGTCTTCGAGCAGACGGCCTTCGACCAGAACAACTGCGAATTCATGGGCTGGCACGTGATGACCTTTGTAGTCTTTTATCTCCGGGAGGAGAAGGAAGAAGACAGAAACTACGAGGTCTGGTCGGCATCACTGGGATATGGGAAACAAGGATAGATGTAACAGTTTAGCCTTTTGAAAAACTGGCTAAACTTGAACTCAAAATGCAAAATTCAAAGTGCAAATTTCAAAATTTAGAGGATTTGTTTCGAGATCTTGTATTTTGGTAGTGTCACCTGATCATTGTTAATGATCAATGGATAGGCCAAAGCTTGACCGATCAGAAGTCATGAATCGCAAAAAGTTGTCACTCCGGTGAAAACCGGAGTCCAGATCCTCAGTAGCTTATTGAATAGACTGGATTCCGGCTTCCGCCGGAA
>JAZDGK010000111.1:0-19811 GCA_043806955.1 Pseudomonadota bacterium
ACTTAGGGCTTGCGCAAAAATAACTTGGCATTTTCGCATCCCAACTGTACCATATCTTCAACCGATCTTCGCTCCCAAAGTCCTCAAAATAGCTGGCTATTCCTCCGTCTTTGCTCGTTCAGATCGATCGAATCTACGGCACATTTGGGCGCGAATTCTATCAAGTTATTCTTGCGCAAGCCCTTAGGGGATCGTCCGTTCCCCCCACTTCCGCAGTAGATCTCCCAAAGGGATTCACAAAATGCTCATGTAGTGCACAGGTCAATTCCCAATATCGAATGTCCAGTACTCAATGTCCAAGGACCCTCTCCTGATTGGAAATTGGTTATTGAGCATTGAACATTGATCCTGAGATCGTATGATGGAAACCTCTAAGTCCCTTAGTCCGACAGGCTCCTGGAGATCTCCTCGGTTACATTTTCCATTTTCGTGATCCTGACCCTTCTTATCCTGCGCTCGTTGGCTGACTCGATCTCCATCCTCAGGGAACCGAAAGAGATCGTTTCGCCGGTGACGGGCACTCTGCCGGTAAGATTTATTATGAATCCTCCGACTGACTGATATCTCCCTTCCGGGATCTCGATACCAAAGTGCTGTTCAATTTGTTCGATATCGGTTTTCGCATGGACGGAGATCGTATTGGCTCCAATTTCCTCTACGGTCTTCTCCGGGACGTCGTATTCGTCCTGAATCTCTCCGACGATTTCCTCGAGAATATCTTCGATTGTAATAAGACCGGCTGTCCCTCCGTACTCGTCAATAACCACGGCCATATGTGATTTTCTGGTCTTGAATTCTTTCAGGAGTTCCTCTACGCGCTTGGTCTCCGGTATGAAATAGGACGGCCGCAGGATGTCCTTGAGACCGGCTTTGTCACTGTTTTTCTTGCAGAGTTTCAAGATATCCTTGGCGTGGATGATCCCGATTATATGATCGAAATTCCCTTCGTATACAGGCATTCGTGAATGCCCTTCCTCGATTATCAACTGTATGAGTTCATCGGGAGAAATATCCACCGAGACACAAAGCATACTGGTTCGCGGCACCATGATATCAAGAGCGGTCGTATTCCTCAGCTTCAGGACTCGCTCGATCATCCTTCTCTCTTCTTCGGTAACAAGGCCCTGTTTCTTCCCGGCATCGACAAGCTCCTGAATGTCCTCTATTACGTCTTCAAGATCTTCCGGTTCTTCTCCCTTTTTGAAGATATTCAACAGCCTCTCAAAGAAACTCTTCTCTTCTTGATCCAAACCCTGCCAATCCTTCCTTCGTTGTTATGTTAAAATGGGCGATTTGTTGGGTTTCACTCCGTTCAACCCAACCTGCGACCTACGACCCCAAAAAATGTCCAATGTCCAATGTCCAATGCTCAATATCCAATTTCCAAGTGATGCTGCGATCATCGTAAGTCCGACGGGCTCCTACGGAGTCTGTCGGACTCAGGGGATCGTCACGAGGAAGTGGAGGACGGTGAGTAGTGAGGGAGCAAGTAGTGAGGTAGTGGGAGTAAGTCGGTTCGATGCCTCTCCCGTCTTCCTGTTTTACTATTTCACTATCTCACTATCCTCAAGATCCGGGGATATTTGGGCCATTCCCCCCCCACTTCCGCAGTAGATCATCCCTAAGTCCGACAGGCTCCTACGGCCACATATAACCGAGCAGCTTGTAAACGAGCTTGGCAGCCAGGAAATCGGGGGCGATGTTGCCGGGCTGTGGTGCAAGTTCAACCACGTCAAAACCAATAATATCCTTTTCCTTTGCGAGATGCCGTAACAAAAAGAGCAAATCATACCACCCTAAACCTCCCGGTTCCGGAGTGCCCACGGAAGGCATGATGGAAGGGTCCAATACATCGAGGTCTATGGTCAGGTATACCTTGGGCAGTAATCGCTTTACCAGTTCTTCCAGAACGAGGTCCCGATTATTCAGGGTGTATTGAGCATAAAACGGCTTAAGGCCCTCGGCCCTGATAAAGACCGCCTCCTCCTCGCTCAGCGAGCGAATGCCTACCTGCTCGATGGGATTGTATTCCAGTGCGCGTCGCATCACGCAGGCATGACTGAAAGGGGTACTGTGATATGAATCCCTGAGATCTGCATGAGCGTCGAACTGAAGTATTGAAAAAGATTCTTGCCCCCCCCGGGCGGCCTTAATACCACCAAGGCTGACGGAGTGTTCGCCGCCAAGGATGACTACTTTCTTCCCTTGTTTGAAAAAGGGCAGGCAGGCATCATGAACAGAATCAATCATAGCCTCGGGTGAAGAGGCGTTCGGTTCCAACTCACCCAGAGTTGCGATCCCTTTCTTGCTTATATCCCGGCACGTCTCTTCGTCATAAAGCTCTATGAAACGTGAGGCGTTTATAATGGCAAGCGGCCCGTCCCGTGCACCACTGCGATATGATGTGGTTCCATCATACGGGACGGGTACTATAATGGTAGATGATCTCTCTGGGGCTGACTCTTCCTCTGCTAGTCCGCCGAAATTAAATCCGCTCATATATTCTATAGGGTGATTTGTATCCGCTCATCCCGCATAAAGTTTTCAACCTTGCGGATAGTTTTTGGAAATTCGAGACCGCGTTCGAGGCATCTCACTTCTGCTTTTTCTATTCCAAAGAACCTCTTGATGTCCTCTACGGCTTTTTCTCTGTCAAACTGTTTGCATGAAAAAATATCGACGCTTAAATACATTTTTTCAGGAAACGTATGAATGCTTATGTGACTCTCTGCAATCAGTACGAAACCGGATACGCCCCAGTCCTCAGGCTTCAAGCCCGAATATCTGAATACGTACGGCGGCATTATCTTGGTCATCTCTATCTCTGACGGATAGGAACTCAAAAAATCATAAATGAAATTGATGTCGGTAAGCTTATCTTTATCGCAACCGTAACCGTCCATCATTAAATGTTCCCCGAACCCCACTTCTATTCTTTCCAATTTGCGTTACCTCCCCGAAACGTAATGAGCGGTCAGACACGATTCAAAAGATGGGCGGCGATACCACCCATAAAATCCTTGACATGGTGTTACCGGTATTCTCGACATAGTGCGCCTTGTCGGCTGTAAAGTAGAAGCAGTCACCTTTGTTCATTTTGTAGGTTGCCTTGTCCAGGTGAAGCAGTACTTTTCCTGCCACGATCAAGCCGAACTCTTCACCTTCATGGGTAACCTCCTCCCATGTCTTCTCGCCCGGAGACAGGGTAACAAAAACAGGATCCATAAGCCGGCTCTGGGCGCCCGGCACAAGAAGCTCTACTTTCAGCTTATCGGTGGAATCGGAGGTGACTACTCTGTCCTGTTTGCGGTAGACCTCTTTTTCCGGTGATTCTTCTTTGAAAAAACCAGCCAGTTCCTCTCCCAGCACATCCAGAATAACCTTCAGTGTAACTATTGACGGAGAAGTAAGATCACGCTCAAGCTGCGAAATAAACCCTTTAGTGACATATGCGCGATTAGCCAGCTCCTCCTGGGTCAAACTGTTAGCCAGACGGAGTCTCCGCAGTTTATCGCCGATTTCTAAACTCATATTTACTTTGTTCGTTTAATAAGACTAAACCAAAAGTTTAGTAAGCGTCGTTTTTTATAATATCCGTTTCGCACTTTGTCAACGAAAAACTGCACTGAATTGCACTATCCTTTTAAAAACCGAGCTACTGCTTATCTTACGGAAATCATGGTTCAATCTGAGCTTGCATCTTCTCAAAGGTGAAGCATGAATTTCATGCCCGCTACGCCCGCAGCCGACGACGATCTTACGCAGTCTCTTATTTCTTTTTTTGGAGCATTTTGGTTGTTTGAAACAGATCGCCTCTGATTGTTGGGTTTCGCTCCACTCAACCCAACCTACGATCTACGAACTTGATGGTTCTGAGTTCACGGTTCACAGTTCCAAGTTTAACCGTGAACCCGGAACCGTGAACCTGGAACCAGCTCCAGCAACAGCATGTAGGTTGGGTTAAGGTTACGAAACCCAACAAGACATGGCACGCAGGATCAGTGACGTTTTCAGAACGCTAGTCCTGCCCTTTACCCATAAGTCCTCCATAGCAACATGAGTCGCCCGAATTATCTTCCCCTCGCCCCCGTTTTCGGGGGAGAGGGCAGGGTGAGGGGGCATGACCGAGCCGGTTTCCCCCTCACCTCGATCCTCTCCCCCAGGATGGTGGAGAGGAAGTTATATTCTGAATTCAAGAGGATATGATACGTAACAGCCTTTCGTTATTCCTCAGCACGACTTATAGGTAAAGGGCAGCGCTAGGAGGCTACCTTTTTTCCCCTTTTTGAATTGCCCGGACCCGTTTCCGCGACAGCCGGGGTCCGGGCAATGCAACCAATCCCCGCTCGCATGCAGATTCAGTCCTTCCATCATTCCGCAATCCCAATCCGAAATCGGTTCTGAGCCGTTCTGAGCCCTTAATCCGCCGCCAAATCTCGTTATCTCTAAGTAACTATCTGATATGCGGCGACAGATTGACCACAGACGACGGACGATAGACCACCAAAACACATCGTCCATGGTCAATGGTCCGTGGTCAATCCACCGCTCTTGGGCCTGATTCGTCTTCATCCACTGCAATAGCCGATCAAACCCAAAAGGATAGGCGGTGGATTTCGGGTGCCCTTTCCAATTGACGCCCTTGCTGAAAATGGTTATAAGGGCGATCGGTAAGAGATTTTTGAGATCCTCGCCTCTTTTGCAGACACAGACTTTCTAGTTTTCAGTCACATAGGGGGGTAAACGTTCACCGTTGTCCGTAAGAACCCTAAAAGCATTCCTTTGGTGAACGATCGTTAGATACTGGATGCTGGTTCCAGGTTCACGGTTCAGAGTTCACGGTTAAACTTGGAACTGTGGACGTGAACTTATAGACTTTCAGATAATGTTTTTGGGAAGGCAGCAGGGAGGGGATAGTACCTATTCGTACATCCCCGACCGATAACGCACCCAAAAACTTTATCTGGAAGTCTATAGAACCACCCGATATCGAGTATCGACCCGTTATTCGGTCACCGCCCCGTGCGAAAAACGTCTTTTCGGTGAACGGTCCACGGTGAACAGTTACCATAAGGGCATGTTGAATTTTGCAGTGAGCATGGGTATAATCGTTCAGCGTGCGCGTGTCCCATCGCTCCATATCTCGGCAAGAAGCCGGAGACAGGGCATTTGCCGTATTGCTGGTCCGGCGCATGTGTTTTATATGGGATGCCGCGTCGTTCCAGGAACGATCATCCATTATAACCCCGGGGAGTCGTAATTGGAAGGCAAGGTACTTATTGCCAATCGAGGCGAGATAGCAATTCGCATAATGAATGCCTGCAAGAAATTGGGGCTTGATTATGTGAATGTCTACACACCGGAAGACCGAAACTCCTTGCATGTCCGCCTGAGCCAGTCGGACAATCCCGTTGAGAATAAGGCATGGCGTATTTCAAACTATCGTGATCCGAATGATATTCTCGCGGTTGCAGACTACACGAATTGCACCGCAATACATCCCGGATACGGTTTTTTTGCCGAGGATTACCGCTTCGCTCGCCGTGTCCAGACCAGGGACCGAAGCCTTATTTTCATCGGGCCGAGCTGGGAGGTTATAAAGGTACTGGGAAGCAAAATCAACACCAAGAGTATCGCCAATTCGCTGAAAATACCCACTATTCCCGGATCGGAGCAGCCTATTTATAACGAGATCGAGGCTGAGGATCTGGCTGAAGAGCTCTTCTTTATTCAGCAGGAAAAAGGCATAAGAAAACCCTCCATTCTGGTCAAGGCATCCGCGGGCGGTGGCGGCCTGGGCATTGAAGATGTAACGCATATAGATCAGTTCAGGCCGGTCTATAGAAGAATACAGAACTATGCAAAGAGACAATTTGGTGATGAAGGCGTACTTATTGAACAATGTGTCAACGACTACAACCATCTTGAGGTGCAGCTCGTTTGCAGCAGACATCGTGAGATAGTCCATTTCGGCACAAGAAACTGCACCATACAAAGTCTCGGCAGACAGAAAAGGATCGAGGTGTCGCCGGGATTTGATTTGGAAAACCCGTCTCAGTATCAATTCGATCCAAGAAGAGTCCTTGAAGAAATTGTGGATTATTCTTTGAAACTCGCCGCTCATGTAAAATATGATAACGTCGGCACATGGGAATGGATAGTCACTCGGGAGGGGCACCCTTATTTGCTGGAAGTCAACACGAGAATTCAGGTGGAAAACGATGTCTCGGCCAAGGCATCCCGTATTCGCGGTCAGCAATCACCACCCAATCTCATCGAAGAGCAAATAAGGCTGGCCTTGGGGGACAGACTTGGTTACAGGCAGAAAGACGTCTCTTTCTCCGGGGTCAGCATTGAGTTCCGTATTGTGGCCGAGGATACCAAAAGGGGATTTACACCATCGAGCGGGACGATTGACCGCTTCGAAATGCCTTCTTTTCCCTGGCTTACCGTCTATTCCCATGTACCCAATGATTCCTATATCATACCAAGCGAGTATGATCCGAATCTCGCTTTGGCCCTTGTGTGGGGAGAAAATCTTAATGAGGCCAAAGAGCGAGGGCTGCAATTCTTGTCCGAGGCCCATATCGAAGGGCAGAATAGTCGCGGAGAGCCGATAGTTACGAATTTTAATTACCTGAAAGAGAATCTTGACAAGTTGCTGCTTTTTGGAGATTGACACTCCCCGCAACGGGCTGCAGGAATCTCCGCATGCAAATGGAAGTCGATCGTATTCGTTCGCCCCGTCCACTGCAAAGAGCATGAAATACGATCGTTGGGCATGTTCATGACACCGGAAACAAAAAAACGACTGACTGCAGTCGAATCCAGAATACTCTATCTCATCGACATTAAAGACAGCACCGACTGGGGCAATCTTGTTGATCTGAGAGAGAAGACCCGGGTGCTCAGAGAGAGCATTTACGAACGGTCCGATGAGGAAATACAGAATGAGTTGAATGTGTTAGAAGAAAACCTCTCTTTTCTGGAGGATCGAGCCGACAAATCGCTGACTCCCGACGAAATCGTTCGCATCGTCAGGAATCCTCAGCGCATAACCCTCCAGGACATATTGGAAAACGTGTACGATAGTTACACCGAACTTGGCGGGATGGAAGACTGCAATATCGATCCGTCCATCGTGGTAGCTAAGGCTAATATCTCAAGACGGGTGAAGGATCGCATCTATACACACCAGGTAATGGTAATCGGCCATGAGAAAGGCCACGGTGAAGAGTACCGAAACGGCGGATGCACCAAACCCTGGGGAAACGAAAAGGCGCTTCGGTTCTTAAAAGTCGCTCAAACAGAGGGCATTCCTGTCCATTCATATATATTCACTCCCGGATCTTATCCTGTCGAGGACTATCCCGGCGCCGCACAGCAAATAGCTCGAAACCTTTATGCCATGGCGAAATTGCGCGTCCCCATGGTTTCCATGATCTCTGAAGGCGGTTCCGGCGGGGCCGAGGCTATCGGGATGAGCGATGTCCGTCTGATGCTCTCGCACGGATATTATTCGGTTATTTCGCCCGAGGGAGCGGCGGCCATTGAAGGAAAGATAAGAGAAGGAGAAAAAGTCCCCAAGGATCTGGTAAGTCTCTGCGCAAAGCAGCTCTCAATGACGGCCCACGACAACCTCCTTCTAAGAACCATTGATCGCATTATTCCGGAGCCGGTCCTCGGAGCGAGACGTGATGACTATGCTTTCTTCAAGCAATTGCGATACGAAATCATCCGTGCCACTGATGAAGTAGTACTAAAGACAAAAAGCTTTCGGGCCTTTCGCGCTTATGCTATCAGACATAAGAAGACTGCAGAACATGACCATAAATTTGACCTTGATATTAGATGGGAACTGACCGAGTCGGAAAAAGACCGCCTTCTTCACCTGCGCTCCTCCAAGTATCGGAAAATGGCCCAGGGTTTTTATAATGAAACCGTATCGCCCCTGGAAAGGATTTTCAGAAAAACAGAAGAGGCTTCAGTCAGGTGTTACTACGGATTTCGTTATGGCCTGATCCGCAGACATCATAAACAGGTAAAAAAAATGCTGGAGGAGGTCTCGGGAGAGGGATCGGTATTCCTGAGGAAGATCTCGGCGCCGCTTATATCCGCTTATGATTTTGTCGCCAGTTCCGCCACAAAGAGGCAATTAAGAACGCTTGCCTCTCAGGGGACCCCTGGGGCGGAAGAGGGCATTGAAGATTGGGGAGACACTTACCTCAGCCCGCTGGCTAATGAAGACAGGACCGTTTCTTGTCCCAACAGTGGGAAATACGGCTGCCTGGATCTTTGGGTCCCTGATCTTTACGGCGAATTCTGCGGAGTCTGCCAGAGCTGCGGCCACCACTTTCCCCTCGAGTACGAATGGTATCTCCAGAATCTTTTTGACAGGGGCTCCATACACGAATTCAACGGCCACATAGGCTCGATAAATTCCATAGGGTATCAAAGCTTTGACAAGAAGCTCCGCCGGGACATGATCAAGACCGGGCGCACCAGCGGTATCATAACATTTCACGCCAAAGTGCAGGGAATCGGCCTCATAGTGGCCATGCTTTTTAATGATTTCAGGAACGGGACAGTGGGTGCGGCGGAAGGCGAAAAATTCGTTCGCGCATGCGAAAAAGCCCGTGTTATGAGGCGTCCGTTCCTCTCGTATGTGCATGCGACCGGTGGTATCCGCATACAGGAAGGCACCGTGGGTGTGGTACAGATGCCGAAATGCACCATGGCCGTCCGTGAATATGTGGACTCGGGCGGGCTTTATGTCGTGGTCTATGATAATAACTCCTACGCCGGCCCCGTGGCCAGCTTCCTTGGTTGCTCTCCATACCAGTTTGCCATTCGTTCTTCCAAGATCGGCTTTGCCGGGCCGCGAGTCATTCGGGAAACCACGGGAGAGGATATTCCGCCCGATTACCACAGTGCAAAAAAGGCATTGAGACAGGGCCACATCCAGGGTATCTGGGACCGTCGTGAATTCAGGCGCAATCTCCACAAATGCCTTCTAACTATGGGTGGAAGCAATTTGTATTATCGATAGAGGCTCTTGCAAAACTCTATATCCTGGCTGAGTCGTGCTCGTGCTCGTAATCGTAATCGGAAGGTGGAGAAAATGACACAAGAAATCGATTACGATTACGCGCACGAGCACGAGCACGAAAAAATATAGGAGTTTTGTAAGGAGCTCTAAAGATTAGCATTTTTCCTGTTCGCGTTAATTCGTGTCATTCGTAGTTTCTCCAGTAGTGGGGTATTGTTTTGTCGGAAATAGATCTTGATCAAATACTCGACCGGTATCGGCAGCAGCCTTATGATGTATTCCGTATCGAGACGCCGCATACCGGCTGGGCAAGATTTACAGCTTCCAATGATATGCGCGTGGAAGGTCCTAAAGGCAAATGGCTCCATCTCCCCGGGACCCTTCTGTATATACTGGAGCGACAACGAAACCGCATGCCGGTCCATGCGCACGTAAGCGGTACGATAAACGATATCCAGGCCCATCTCAACGGCACCTTTGTCGAAGCGAATACATATTTAATGTCGATTCGCCATCCGATGTCTAAAGATGAGATAATAGACAAAATCCTGAAACAGGTACTGGTCACATTCAACGCGCCGGAAAGGGCAAAATACTTCTTTCCGCCGGAAATAGCCGGTAATCTCGAAAAAAAAGGCTTCGGTTCCGTCCTGGTCAATCCCGATGAAGAAATCGTAGTAATGTCCCTGATGAAAAGAGACACCCCGCTTGTCTATACCGGAGAGTCTGGAATCATTTACAGTATCTATTTTCAACCCAGTGTCACCGTCGATCAGGGTGAACCACTCCTTGGAATCTGCCCGCCGGGCAAACTGAATTATGTCCGCGATATTATTCAGAGAATCAGGAGCGAATGGTCATAAACCCTGTGTCTGTCCGAGAGCATGAGCGCGAGTACAGGCTTATGCAGCTCTTGAGATCCCATTGTATTTCGGAAATTTCTCTCCGAAACAAGCAGCGGCACGACAAGGCCGAGGTTATCATGAGACGGGGGTCTGATATCGGGAGCAGTATCTGCTGTTTCGAACATCTTCCCCGCGGCATCGATAAGGCGCGGGAGCTCATTGAAACAGAAGAGGCCGCAGGCCGCGCCTTCAACAGCGGGGCGATAATTCTGGCCGGAGAAATGAGCCGAAGCAAGGGACGTTTCAGCCGGCCCTGGCATGCGCCTTCCGGAGGACTGTGGCTGACCGTCATTTTGCATCCCGCTCTCCTTCCCAAGCATTGTCATTTCTATTCTGTAATAGCCGCCGTGGCCTGCTGCGAGGCAACAAGGCACTACGGGGCTCAGAGTTCAATCAAGTGGGTGAACGACATACACTATGAGAATCGAAAAATGGCGGGGATAATCGCCGAGACTTATCGATCCAGGAGCTTAAGAGAAGAGTATATCTTCCTCGGTATGGGAATTAACGTGAATAACACTGAATTTCCCGAGTCCCTGCGGCCCGTTGCCGTGTCGCTCTCGGAGACGATAGGAAAAGAAATCTTCGTAGACGATTTCGCCGCTGTTCTCTTGTCCAAACTCATCTGGTATTCCGGCCTCATGCTCCAGTTCGAGGCGGATTGTCTGGAGAACCTGTACGAGCCGGAGCAACCTCGAAATCCGATCATTGAGCAATGGAAAGCGTACAGCGACACCATTGGGAAACGTGTCCGTTATGGATTTGATGTCATGAATGCCCCTTTGTTCGAGGCCACCGTCTTGGATGTGGATGATACCGGTGCGATCGTCCTGCACTGCGAGAAAGAAGGCGTGTCGGTAACAGAGTCAGCCGGCGAAATAGTCTATTTGAACTAGGAGCCTGTCCGACAACTGACGATCTACTGCGCAAAGTGGGATGACGCCCCAAATGTTACGTCTTGATGCTGGATGCTAGATACTGGATGCTGGATCGAGTATTCAATACTGAACATTGAGCATCTAATATCGAGTATCCAGTATCGAGCATCAGATTATTTTTGGGACCGTCCTCCACTTCCTCGTGACGATCCCCTAAGTCCGACAGGCTCCTGGCCATCAGTCATCGTTTTTCCGCATTCGTTCCGAAATCCGGAATTGGTATTCCCATCTTCGCACCTTCGCACCCTCCCACCTTCCAGCTTCCCAGCTTCCCAGCTTCCCAGCCTCCCGGCATCTCTCCCCTCTCCGCGTCCATCTTTTCCCATTCCGCAATCCGAAATCCGAAATGGAAGAATCCCTTGACTTTTCAGGCTTCACTTTCTACTATGACCGGGTGGTCACCCTAGATGCATCCTCCCCAAAATCTACCTTTTTCAATCTTCCTGCGGACAAGCAACAGCGAGTGATAGACGTTGCTGTGCAGGAATTCTCCGAGAGGGGTTATCAGCAAGCCAGCATAAATAGTATGGTCTCCCGGCTTAACATCGCAAAAGGCTCAATCTATCAGTACTTCGAGAACAAAAAAGGCCTTTTCCTCTTCATTTTTGATCAGGCGATCTCCCTTGTGAGGAAAAGACTGAAAGCAGTAAAGAAGAACACCGAGGGGGAGGATTTCTTTCTTCGGATAAGAAAGTCGCTCTTGGCCGGAAAGGAGTTCATAGATAAGCACCCTGCCCTGTACCGGGTCTATTTACGCATCCTTTTCGAACGCGACTCTCCGTTGCGGGAAGACCTCCTTCAGACGATAAGACTCTTCTCACATGAGTATCTTGCAGCCCTTCTGGAAGAAGGTCAGAACCGGGGGGAAGTACGGAAAGAATTAGATCCAAAAATGGCTGTTTTTGTTGTGGATGCGATACTGGACCGGTTTCTTCAGGTCTACGCCCTGCCGCACCTTGATCCGGATCTCAATCTTCAGAACCCTCTTGATATTGAGACGAAAATCGACCGCATAGTGGACCTGCTTCGGGAAGGACTCTCCGGAATTTCGGATTGCGGATTGCAGATTGAAAAAAGTGCTGAGTACTGAGTAAGGTATAGAGTTTCAGATAATGTTTTTGGGAAGGCAGCAGGGAGGGGATAGTACCTGTTCGTACATCCCCGACCGATAACGCACCCAAAAGCTTTATCTGGAAGTCTATAGAATACGGGATGTGGGATGGGAAGGAATAAGCCTAAGTGCCCCTTAGTACAGTTCCACAGAATAAGGTATCCATTTGAATTTGGGAGATGGGGATGCCTTCTAATCGGCCTTTCGGATAGGCGGCCCTTTCCAGGGCCGCCCGGCGACCGAGGCGTCCAATGTGGGCGGGGTTAGAAAACCCCGCCTATCCGCGTCTTGTTTCACAAGCACCCATTCTGGATACCCATTTCTGTGGAACTGTAGTTAGTCGGTGAACGGTCAACTGTGAACGGTGAACGTCTTCAATAGCTGATCGCTGAAAGCTTGAAAATCAGGGGCAACCGTTCACCGAAGGAATGCTTTTAGGGTTTTGACGGGCAACGGTGAACGGATAACGGTGAACGTTTACAATTGGGGGCATTACATGGAATGGTCATCGCGGGAATCCTGGTGGCAGGAATTGCGAGACAGAGTTGATGCCGGCGAGCGGCTGTCCTTTGAGGATGGGGTACGACTGTATCAGTCCAATGATGTACTGGCCACAGGATCACTCGCCGACATGATCCGCCGGCGCTTGAATGGAAACAAGGCTTTTTTCACTTATAACCAGCACATCAATTACTCCAATATCTGTGTGAACCGTTGTCGTTTCTGCGCCTTCGGCAAAGACAGGGGCGATCCGGAAGCCTACCAGATGTCCATCGAGGAGGTTGCGCAGAAGGTAAAAGAAAAGCTCCACGAGCCTATTACCGGGGTGCATATCGTGGGCGGGATACATCCGGATCTGCCTTATGATTACTACGTGGAAATGCTCCGGGAAGTAAAAAAGGTGCGCCCGGAACTCCATATTCATGCATTCACTGCCGTAGAGATAGCTCACCTGGCCGAGATATCCGGCCAGACTGTGAACGAAACACTCTGCCACCTCCGGGAGGCCGGTCTGAACTCGCTTCCGGGAGGAGGCGCCGAGGTATTCAGCCCAAGGGTGAGAGAGCGCCTTTGTGCCAAAAAACTCCCGCCGGAAAGATGGCTTGATGTCGCTCGAACGGCCCATGAGTTAGGAATCAGGACCAACGCCACCATGCTCTACGGCCATATTGAGACTATGGAGGAGAGAGTGGCTCATCTTATGGCTCTTCGGGAACTGCAGGACGAGACCGGGGGGTTCATGGCCTTTATCCCCCTTGCCTTTCATCCCCGAAACACTGCGCTTTCCGAGCTGTCCACCACCACGGGATTCGATGATTTGAAAAATATCGCTATCTCCAGATTGATGCTGGACAACTTCCCGCACATAAAGGCTTACTGGGTGATGATCGGTCCGAAGCTCGCGCAGATTGCCATGGCTTTTGGCGCCGACGATATGGATGGCACGATCATCGAGGAAAAAATTACTCATATGGCCGGCGCCGGCACGGCCCAGGGTATGACAAGACCGGAGATCCTGCGCCTTATTCGAGAGGCGGGCTACACTCCCGTGGAGAGGGATGCCGTATATAATGTCATTGAGGGTAATCGTTCACCGTTATCCGTTCACCGTTGACCGTAAGAACCTGAAAAGCGTCTTTTTGGCAAAGAGTCACGGTGATCGCGTATTCCATATCGGCATCCAGTCCCTGGTCCAAAAGACCAGGAACCAGAGTCCAGGAGCCAAATATCCCCTGAAAAGCGCGAGGAACGTCTTTTCGGTGAACGGTCAACAGTGAACGGTGAACGGTTACCAGTGAGGCAGCGTAATGAGTTATGAATTCTGGAGGAATAAGATAGTAAAGACCGAACGATTCTCAAAGGAAGAAGCGCTCGGTCTTTACCAATCAGCGGATCTCCTTTGTCTCGGAGAGCTGGCCGATCTGAGACGGAGGCTCCTTCATCCCGAGCCTCTCGTCAGCTACATTATCGACCGGAACATAAATTACACGAACGTGTGCATTTCCGGTTGCCGGTTCTGTGCCTTTTACCGGGAAGAAGGCAAGCCGGATGCCTACGTACTCTCAAAAAAGGAACTGGGGAAGAAAATAGATGAGACCCTCTCGGTCGACGGGGTTCAGATCCTGCTCCAAGGCGGTTTGCATCCAAAGTTGCCCATCGAGTTCTATGAGGACATGCTCGGTTTCATCAAACACAATCACCCCATCCATGTGCATGGTTTTTCACCTCCGGAAATAGTCCATTTTTCTAACCTGTCCGGCCTGCCCGTCTCTGAGGTACTGAACCGCCTCATTGCCGCCGGCCTCGATTCCATCCCGGGCGGAGGGGCGGAGATCCTTGTAGACCGGGTGAGACGAGCGGTTTCACCGAACAAGTGTACGGCCGATGAGTGGCTGTCCGTAATGGAAGAAGCACACCTGCTCGGACTCAAGACGACAGCGACCATGATGTTCGGCCATATAGAAACAGTGGAGGAGAGGATCGAGCACCTTATTCGTCTCCGGAACCTTCAAGACAGGACCGGCGGCTTCACCGCATTCATCCCTTGGCCGTTTCAGCCTCGCAACACACAGATAGAAGTCGACTCGGTCGGCGGCGTGGAATATCTGCGCATGCTCGCCGTGTCCAGAGTCGTGCTTGATAATATCCCGAATCTCCAGGCCTCCTGGGTGACTCAGGGTCCCAAGGTGGCCCAGATCGCCATAAAATTTGGGGCAAATGATTTTGGCAGTACAATGATCGAGGAAAACGTTGTAGCGGCGACCGGCGTTCATTACAGGCTGAGCGAGAAGGAAATAAGACGCATAGTGGCAGACGCCGGGTACACACCGGCCCGGCGCAACATGGCCTACGAAATACTCTAACCACAGAGGCACGGAGGACACAGAGAACAGAATGGAAATAAATGATCTGACAAGCTTGGTAATTGGTGCGGCCATCGAGGTGCATAAAGCGCTTGGTCCAGGCCTTCTGGAATCCGTCTACGAACAATGCCTCTGTCGTGAACTCGAATTAAGAAAAATACCGTTTGAACAACAAAAAGTGCTTCCCCTGGAGTACAAAGGCCTTAGATTGGACTGTGGCTATCGCATGGACATCCTCGTGGACAAGACGTTGATTGTTGAACTCAAAGCATGTGATGATTTGCAGCCCATACATGAAGCCCAACTGCTGACATATCTTAAGCTGACCGGCCTCAAAATCGGCTTGCTGATCAACTTCAATGTTTCGGTATTAAAAAACGGTATCAAACGAATGGCAAACTGAATGTTTTTCTCTGTGTCCTCTGTGTCTCTGTGGTTAGTCTATCTATGCCCGAACGTATCAGAATATATCGAGCGAAGTGGGTTTTCCCGGTCTCTTCGGATCCGATAGAAGACGGCGCCGTGGTGGTGTCCGCCAACGAAATCAGGGATGTCGGGCGTTTCAGGGAGATAGAGACGACCTGGTCCGGTGAAGTTATAGATAATGGACCGGGCGCGATATTGCCCGCTTTTGTCAATGCCCACACCCACCTTGAGCTCTCTGTTATGCGAGGCCGGCTCTCCGGCGAAGGCGGCTTCGCCGGCTGGATACGACAACTTATCGAACTCCGGGGCAAATTGTCGCGCGAAGAGATTGGAAAAGCTATTCGAGACGAACTTGCTTCCATGAACAAACAGGGAATCAGGCTCGTTGGTGATACAGGCAACACGCCCGCGTCTTTTCAACCCTGCCGTGATGCAAGGGGAATCGAGACCGTCTTCTTTCGTGAATACCTGGGCTTCAATGAAACCCGGACAAAAGAAGCCAAGAATACTCTATTGAAAACAGGCGACCTTTTCGATTACGATGACTCTTTTCACTTGGCGGCTCATTCGCCTTATACGGTTTCCGAAGAACTGTTCCGGTTTTTGAAGCAATGGACGAACAAACACGGCAAAATGCTGTCTGTCCATCTCGGCGAATCTGTCGAAGAATCGGAGTTCCTCACCCACGGGAATGGGCCCCTGATGGATCTCCTGATCGAACGTTCGGCATGGAATGAAAAGTTCGAGCCCCCCGGAAAGACCCCGGTTTCGTATCTCGATAGACTCGGGGTTCTCGACCGGAATACTATCTGCGTGCATCTCGTGCATCTTTCGCAGGAAGAGATGAAAACACTTGCCGAACGGCGTGTAAGATGCTGTCTCTGCCCGAGAAGCAATCTCTTTCTCCGGGTAGGATTTCCGAATATAAGCGGGCTTTTGGATCACGGCATATCGCCTGCCCTGGGAACGGACAGCCCGGCAAGTAATGACAGCCTCAGTATGCTTGATGAGATGGCTTGTGTTCACAAGCATGAACCCGGTATCCCGCCGGAGGATATATTAAAAATGGCAACTTTGAACGGGGCATGCTTGCTTGACAGGGACTACCGGCTCGGCAGCCTTGCCCCAGGTAAAGACTCGGAGATGATTTTCATTCCGGTGGAAGAAAAGACTTTTCGAGGGGCTTTGGAATTTTTGATGGACAACTCCAAAACGGTCTCTGTTTCCTGGATCAGATGAGGACATTTTGGAATACTGACCTTAGGGTGCGTCACAAAATAACTGTCACATCCTGCTGGTCTCTTGGGCTGTCTTCTTCGTTGCTTGGTCGGTCACATATCTTGATATGCTCACTCCCAAGCGCCTTGAAGACAGCCCAAAATCCTGCGCAGTATTGTGACACTTATTTCGTGACGCACCCTGAAGATCTTGAACGGCGTGATCGGCGTGTTGCGTCGTTACCACAAAAAAGAAGGAGAAGATAATGCAGAGGGTTTTATTTCGAACTTGGTTTCCGGTGCTGGCAATCGCGCTGATGCAATTGCTCTGGATGCACCAGGCATGGGCAGGCGTTTTGAACGTTCCCGCAGACTATCCTACTATTCAGGATGGGATTTATGCAGCCGTGGATGGGGATACTGTGGTTGTGGCAGCGGGGGACCTACACTCGCCTCGCACCTACCGCGAGAACGTCTCATTTGAGGGCAAGAGCATTACCTTGACCAGTTCTGATCCTGACAACCCTGAGGCAACCATCATCGACGGCGGCGGTGATGGCAGTGTGGTTTCACTTTGCGCCCCCTGGAAGGAAGGCGACCCTTGGCCGCCACCCGGCTACCCTGTTGCGGTGACAGGCTTTACCATACGCAATGGGAATGCTGTCTACGGAGGTGGAATCAGTTGCGGAGATCCGGGTAATGGTATGGACGGAATAAGCATGTCCATAACGATAGACCGGTGCCATATTGTTGGGAATACGGCTACCCGTTATGGTGGCGGAATTAGTGCTTCAGCCGCTTCGCTGAAAATCACCAACTGTGTTATCAGGAATAATGAGGCCCTGGAGGATTTGGACGATCTTTACGAATCCGGGGGCCTTGGTGGCGGTGTATTCGACCAGTGTGGACCGTTGACGATGATTGGCTGCACAGTAGCAGATAACCGGGCCATCTCCTGTGGAGGTGGCGTCGAGTGCGGCGAGAGCGGCACTTTCACCGATTGCACCATAAGCGGTAATTCCATATCTGGTGGTTGTGGCTGCGGGGTGAACTGTATGAGCGGTACTTTCACCCGTTGCACCATAAGCGGTAATTTCTGTGATTCAATGACTTGCGGCGGTGGGGTGTGTTCTGTAGACCCCACGATTTTTGACAACTGCACGGTTACGGGCAACAAAGCCTCTTGCGGCGGCGGAATTTGCGCAGGAGGGATTAGAGTAACAAATAGCACCATCAGCGAAAACGGCTGCCCGCTATCGGGTTCTGGGCAATCATCACTGGGCGGCGGGATTTACTGCGGCTCCGGGACTATCGCAAATTGCACCATCACCAATAATTCGGCGGACTGGGGCGGGGGACTGGAACTATATGGAGAAAGTCTCGTAACCAATTGCACAATCAGTGGGAATTACGCCCACAGTGGCGCCGGGATCGTGTCAGACCGCAACTATTATGTCGCGACGGTCTATGCGGGACCGGACCAATCCGTCAACGAAGGTGCTGTGGTCCAGTTGAACGGCACCGTCACCGATCCCACTGAGAAGACAATTTCGAACTGCATGATCAGCGGGAACCGGCTTGTCGACTCTGAGTATGGTAGCGGCGGCAGCGGGATCTTTTGTCAAGACGGAGTGATTATTACTAATTGTACCATCGTGGATAATACAGGCGGTGCTAACAGCTTTGGCGTCGGGCTGTACTCCGCGGCCGGTTATTATGAATCCGAGTATCAACCGGCCCAAGATAGGGCCCCGATCATAACCAACTGCATTTTCTGGGGAAATACTGCTGCCGGTAGCCCGGAGCCCGTATCTTCTGAAATCTACGTTGAATTGGGGCCGTTGAGTCCACCTTGGCATGCGTTGAGTCCGGTCCTCACCTATTCTGATGTACTGGGCGGATACGAGGGTACAGGCAACATCGACATCGATCCCCTGTTCATGAGCAAGGTCGACTACCACCTGAGCCCCGATTCCCCGTGCATAGATAGTGGTACGGCCGTCGGCGCGCCCAATACCGATATGGATGGCAACCTGAGACCAAGCGGCGCCGGATACGACATGGGGGCCTATGAGTACCCTTCAGGCGCTGGTACCGCTCCTACACCTACCGGAACGCCTACAATTCAGTGGACGCAACGCGGCGGCACGCCGGTAACCCTGTCAAATCCTAATGTTGCCAATCCCAGGTTCACGGCTCCCCTTGTAGGCATCGGAGGCGAGACGCTCACATTCGAACTGGCGGCAGTCAGGGATGGGGAGATCATCGCCACGGATTCAGTCAACATTGTGGTCAACAATGTGGTCGACGCGAATCACGCCCCGGTGGCTGATGCAGGACTGGACCAGACCGTGGCCGAGTTGGCCCCGGTGACGTTGCATGGCGAAGGCAGTTCAGATCCGGATGGCGATACGTTGAGCTTTACATGGACCCAGACTGCGGGGCCTGCAGTTGAATTGCAGGGAAACAACACGGTCACCCCGACCTTCACGGCGCCGGCGGCTGATCCAGGCGGCGTGAACCTGGAATTCCAACTCACCGTGGATGACGGATTCGGCGGCAGCGCTGTGGATACCGTGGTGATTCATGTTCAGAACGCCAATGATCCGCCTGATTCCAGCAATGCGCGGCCCACTCTTGCCGTACTCTGGCCTCCCGACCACAAATTGGTGCCGATCGGAATCACCGGCGTGAGTGACCCTGACAACGACCCGGTGACTATTGCCATCACCGGAGTCACTCAGGATGAGCCGGTAAATGGCCTTGGCGACGGCGACACTGGTCCGGACGCGGTTATTCAGGGGAGCACAGTCCTCATAAGGGCGGAACGCTCCGGTAAAGGAAACGGCAGAGTCTACTGTATCAGCTTCACTGCGACAGACAGCCAGGGCGGTTCTTGCTCCGGGTCTGTGACGGTGGGTGTACCGCATGACAAGAAGCCTGGAAGAGCGTGCGTGGATGATGGACAGACCTTTGACTCTACCCAGAACCCCTAAACCGGGTTCTATGGGGCTATCTCAGGAGTTGCCGTCTACCGGCAATCCACGGATACCCACAAGGCTTTTGCGCAACCCTTGATCGAAGGCAGGGCCAACCGTGGCTCTGCCTTTCGTGTCTGAACGCAAAAATGTGTTTGGGAAGCATAAGGTCCATAAGATGATAAGGGACTTAGAAGTTTCCAATATACCGTTTTAGGATCAATGTCCAATGTTCAATAACCAATTTCCAATCAGGAGCAAATACCTTGGACCTTGGACATTGAGCATTGGACATTCGATATTGGGAATTGACCTATGCACGG
>JAZDGK010000112.1:0-13856 GCA_043806955.1 Pseudomonadota bacterium
CTCCTTTGATTGCACGCCGTTTTGCCAGAAAAACACCAAAAGTTCTTCAGTCAGGCCCTTCAATAAGTCTTCGCTGAAGGTGACCTCGCGTCCATGCAGACCTTTGGCCATGAGTGTCTCTTGAACCTTCCTGCCGGCCTCCGGGGGAAAATCTATGATCAATATATCGGAATCCATTACGTGCCTCGCACGAAAAACATTCACCGTTCGCCGATAAAGTTTATTTAGTTTATTTAGTTTGTTTGGTTTGTTTGGTTTCCCTATTCACTCCCGTATACAACCCGGAACTCGAAACCCGCAACTCGTAACGCGTTTTCCATTCCGCATTCCGCATTCCGCAATCCGCAATTCTTAAGTTCCTCCCAGTGCCATCATTACGTCCGACTTGGCGGCCTCTTCATTCACTTCGTCGATCAACTTCGGAATATCGTCCACTGACAACCCGGTATCATGCCAGGAACTCTGTGAAAATCCGGACGGGAAAGCCTCTATCCCATTGTCGATACCTTGATTGTTGCACATAAAATTGGCCAGATGTACGACTTGCGCTCCTATTCTCGCCTGCTTGGCCATATCGGGAAAGTGATGACATCGAACGGCTTCCACTACAGTTTCAGGGAGACGCCAGCGCTCCAGTAATAGTGAACCGACTTTGGCATGATCTATGCCCAGACTCTCTTTTTCCAGTTCCGAAAGCGAAGTCGAATCTTTTGCCGCTATGTCGAGCACCGGGTGATATACTTTAGGAAAAAACTGGTCGAGCAGGACAATCCCTATATCGTGAAGAAGGCCCATTACAAAAAGATCGTCCGTACTGTCGTTCACCGCACGGACGTGTCTCTGCAAAGCACGCGACGCAAAGGCAACCGCCAGGGAATGCTTCCAGAATTTCGCATAATCCACAAATCCCTTGCTGGTAAAAAGCTTCAGAACCGAAAGAGACAGGGCGATATTTCTCACCTCCGTAAACCCGATTCGGGCCACGGCGTAAGTAACTGATGTTATGGGGTTTCGCCCCCCGTAAATGACGGAATTAGCCACCTTTAGTACGCGCGCTGTCAGGGAAGGGTCATGATCCATGATTTTCGCAAGATCTCTGGCGGAAGCGCTGTCGCTTCGGGCCAGCTTCTCCACCTTTATCACGATTTCGGGCAGAGTAGGGAGATCTCTCGCCTCTTCTATTTTCCTGCAAATGTTTTCTCTTATACCCATATTCTTGATTTCGGATTGCGGAATGCGGATTGCGGAATGATTCCGCCCAGTTCGCTTCCGTTATCCCACCTTTGTTTTAATGTCCCTTGACTGTGTAGCCCTCATTCATTCCCCAAGTTGTACTCCCGAAGTCCATAGTCAATCAGGAATCGATATCTCTTGCCCTTCACTCCTTCTGTGCCCATGTTCTTTGCCTGCGACTTCCGACTCGGCATTGAACTTTCTCGTCTCCGCGTCCCATCTTTTCCCCATTCCTCATTCCGAAATCCGAAATCCGAAATCCGCAATTCCCTCATCCCCCCATTCCCAGGCATTCCATAATCCGCGCAGCAAGAACCTGCTGGGTAAACGGCTTTGTCAGGTAATGCTTGGCGCCCGCCTGCAGGGCCCTTATGATATTCTCCCTTTCCGATTCTGTCGTAACCATCATCACGGGGATTTGAGCGTATCTTGTGTTTGCTTTCATTTGCTGCAGCAGTTCGAGGCCGTTCATACCCGGCATATTCCAGTCGAGAAGCACCAGTACGATCTCCTCGTGCTTCTCCTTGAGTATGCCCAGCGCTTCTTCGCCGTTGGATGCCTCGATCGTATCGTAACCCAGGACTTCCACGGTCCCGGCAATAATACGCCGGATGACAGAAGAATCATCTACGCTCAGGATCTTTTGCATTACGACATCACCTCACATCTAACCGTTGACCGTTATCCGTTCACCGACAAAACCACCCTACTTGCTTTTGCCTCAGCCTTAGACTCTCTTTTCAATCCGCAATCCGAAATCCCAAATCCGAAATTCTTATCTTCCCTTCACTCTGTAATAAATCCCTCTCTTATGCTCCAGTAATTCGAAATCATCCGAGTACCCGGTAAGGGATTCCGCTGAACCGACAAAAAAATAGCCTCTTGAGTCTAGTGTGGAAGCCATACGGGAAAACAGGTCCCTCTTGAAGGTATCCGAAAAATAAATAGCTACATTCCGGCACATAATCAGATCGAATTTTCCAAGCGGACTGAACGGTGTCTGCAGGTTCATTTGCTTGAAAGTCACTCGCTTCCGAATAACGGGATCAAGTTCCCAGACGCGGCCCCGTTGAGTAAAGTATCTGTCTCGAAATCGCTCGTTCATTCCGCGAGACATGGCGATTTGATCGTAACGTCCGGCCATGGCCAAAAACAGCGCGCTTGGAGATATGTCCGTCGCAAAGATTTCAAAGTGCTCAGGCCCAATGTCACGGCCCGGCCGTTCCCTCAAAGCCTCATCCAGAACCATGGCGATGGAATAGGGTTCCTGACCTGTGGAAGATGCAGCCGACCAGATCCGGATTTTGCTTTTCACTCTCTTTGAAAGGGCATTGAAAAAATCCGGGATTATCACTTCCTTCAGGATCGACCATGGGGTCTGATCTCTGAACCATAGCGTCTCATTGGTCGTTATGGCATCTATGATCTTGTCCCGAAGGCCATTGTGAGGATTATTTGCCGCCTTTCGGTAGAATTCATGAAAAGACCTGCACCCGTTTTCAATAACCAGAACGGTCAGGCGGCTTTCGATGAGATAGAGTTTCTGGTCGCCGACGAAAATGCCGCTCTGGTCCGCTATATAATCCCGAAGGAGTTTGAATTCTTCTTGTGTTATGGGAATTTTTTCCGCGCTCAACATCTGCAAAACCTCAACAAACCATTTCGGATTTCGGATTTCGCATTTCGGATTGAAAGAAGGAAAGACCGGATGGCCACAACGTTACGCCCATTGCTTCACACTCCACAACCAAATCGTATCGGTCCGTGCAACTATCTTTCTAATTCCGAAATCCTCGATCTTCTTTCAACCCGCAACTCGTAACCCGTATCTGGTTTTCTCATTCCGAAATCCGCATTCCGAAATCCGAAATTCTTTCTAGCTCCCAACGATCCTGATGATCCTCTCCGCGATTCTATCAAGCGGCATCACCTCATCCGCCAGGCCTGCCTCCACGACCGCACGAGGCATGCCGTAGACGACACAACTGTCTTCACTCTGGGCCAGACAGTAACAGCCTTTTCCTTTTAGAGACCGTACTCCGGCCATCCCGTCTTCCCCCATTCCGGTCATGATCACAGCCAGAGTTCTCTGGATATTACATTCGGCTACTGAGCCAAACAGAACATCAACAGCCGGACGACAGGAGTTCACGGGGGGCAAGTCGTTCAAACCGACAACGATCCCGGGCATATTGCTGTTATCCCCCGCTTTGTATCTCACCACCATATGTCTCCCCCCGGGGGCGATAAGCGCCCTGCCGGGTATGACCAAATCTCCGTCCTGGGCTTCTTTCACCACAATGGATGACTTCTTGTTCAGGTGCTCGGCCAGGGATGCCGTGAACGAGGGCGGCATATGTTGCACAATAAGTATCGGCAGCTTGAAATTCGCCGGCAGTCTGGGAATGACCTCGCCTAAAGCGTTCGGCCCGCCGGTGGACACGCCGATGAGCACAAGGCTGTCGGAATGGAATGCCCGATTGGGCAAAACTGAAACGTGGCAGGGGTTCTCACCTCTAGGGACTTCCGTCTTCCTGCTTTGCTCTTTCGGCTTTAACGTGATCCCCTTCACATGTCGCCTGGTTATGAAGAGCGTCAAAAGCGGCCGTAAATCATTCTTCAGTTGGTTGAAGCTCTTGCCGGGGTCGCGTTCCTCGGGCTTCGCTATAAAATCCATTGCCCCCAGCTCCAGAGCCTTTACGGTATCAACGGCCTGGGACTTGCTTGAGCCGCTGATCATTATGACTCCGACATCCGGAAATTCTTCCCTTATGCGAGACAAAGTCTCCAAACCGTCCATCTCGGGCATAACCAGGTCCAAAAGCACCAGGTCAGGACGGTCCTGCCGCATCTTGGCCAGGGCTATTTTCCCGTTGTTTGCCGTAGCGACAGCCTCGGCGCCGGCTAAGGAGTTAACCACATCGGTCAGTATCCGCCGGTACGTGACAGTATCATCTACGACTAATACTCTGAGATTAGACATTCCGTTTTTCACCACGAAGGACACGAAGATCACGAAGACTCATAACACCATTCGTTTGATTCCGTGTCTCAGGAGCCGGGCATTAAAGTTTATCAGCAGTCCTATAGAAATGCCGGCCAGTTTCATATATGTCAGTAACTGGGCCTGATGAATCGGCAATATGTTTTCAATGCTCTTTAATTCCACTATCACTTTGTCGTCGACAAACAAGTCCATACGATAGCCGCAATCGAGTTTAATGGTTTTGTACTCAACTGAAACCGGATACTGGAGCTTGAAAGGAATGTGCGCCAGGCTAAGCTCATAAGCCAGGCATTGCTCGTAGGCAGATTCCAGCAACCCAGGGCCGAGATTCTTATGCACCTCCAAAGCACAGCCGATTATCTTACCGGATAGTTCGTCAAATTTCTTCATACTCTAATCTGCTTTCTTCGTGCTCTTCGTGTCCTTCGTGGTGCAAAGATTTCATTAGCGGTTTAGGCGCTATAAAGATCATTCAACCCTTCAAAAAGCGCTATTCGGACTTCTTCGAATTCTTCAAGACGCTGCATTGCCTCGGTCTTCTTATTCTCGTTAATCAACTTCACTATATCTCGCGCCAGCTTGTGCACGTTATCGTGCCGCTCGCCTATGCTCTTGTATACTTCCATGTCCTGGTATTTTTTCCCGTCGCCATAGAACCACTTGCCGAAGGCACAATCGTGGGAACCGACGACTTCATCCGACTTCAGGGATATTCGGCCGATGAGTACGTCGTCAAGCTTCTTCCGCCAGCCAAGATGCGCGGACTTGACCGCGGCGATGTCAAACCTCGCCTCTCCGATCTTAATCTGATTCACGATCTGTTTCAAAGTCCCCGACATTCTCCTCAGTTCTTCGGCGTACCGCAGGGTCAGATTGGCTTCGCCGGCAGTATGTTCAGCCGCCTTAAGTACTTCTTGAACATTATTTGTGACTGCACTGGCCCCTTCCCCGGCTTCTATGCTGCAGCCGCCTATTTCCTTGATGTCTTTCGCATTCGCCTCGATGGTTACGGTAACTTCATTGGCTGTTTTGGCCGCTTCGGAGCTGGCGTGTGCTATTTCGTTCACCCCTTTATCGGCTTCAGCGGCATTTTTGGCCACGGTATTGGCCGCGTTCTTTACCTCCTGGGCATTTCTGGAGATCTCGTTTACCCCCTGGGCCGCCCCGGCTACGGATCGGGCTATCTCGTTTGTCGTTGCGGTCTGCTCTTCCACACTCGAGGCTATGGTATTGGTGATGAGCGCAATCTCATCTATGACGCCGGCGATTTCTTCGATGGCCTTGACGGCGTTTTCCGTATCCTTCTGCATGGTTTCGATCTGTGACGCGATCTGCTCGGTAGCTTCCGCCGTCTGCCGCGCCAGTTCCTTAACCTCGCCCGCCACAACGGCGAAACCTTTGCCCGCTTCGCCTGCACCCGCCGCTTCAATGGTCGCATTAAGCGCAAGCATATTTGTCTGATCGGCAATATCACTGATTACGCCCACAATTTTCCCGATTTCCCTAGCGGACCTGCTCAGTTGTTCCATGGCGGCCGAGGTCGATTTCGCACGGGCATTGCCGCTTGCCGATATGCTGCTCGCCTTGACGCAGTTCTTGGAAACTTCGCCGAGGGATGCCGTCATTTCTTCTATGGCCGTTGCAACGGTACTCACGGATGCCGATATCTGCTCAATGCTCGCCGCCACGTTGTTTATGTTCGAAGACATCTGCTCTGAAGCCGACGCTACGGAATGTACGTTCTGGGAGATCTGGTCTGCGGCGCTGGCGACGTTATTGGTGTTGGCGGACATCTCTTCGGCGGATGAGGCAATGGTATTTATCTTGCCCGTGGCCTCCTCCGTTGCTGCTGTAATCACACTCATCCTCGCAACGATTTCCTCACTGGACGATACCGCCGTCTTGGACTGGTCGAGCACACGCGCGGTCATCTCGGCCATTTCTCTCGCATTGGCCGCAAGCTCCTGAGACGAAACGTACAGGGTGTCTGCATTGCCGCTGATGTTGCGGAACATGGCCCTGAGCTTTCCGCTCATTTCGTTCAGTTTCAGTCCGATCTCGTTCATCTCGCTGCAGCCGGTTATTTCAGCCGTTTTCGTAAAATCCCCTGCCGAGACGGCGCCGACCGAGCTCATTATCTGATTTATGCATCTCCGAAGATTGCGCGAAACAAATGACGCAATCATCATGCCAGCCATCACGGCCAGAATACCGCCGATCACGTTCACCCAGAGAGTGCTCGTTGCCGCCTGTTCGATTCCTTCCATATTCTTCGCCAGTTCATCGGACTGCTCCTTCACGAAAGACTGGATGTCCGCGGTAATTTTGGCCGCATAGGGATCGAATTTCTTCATCATTATATTCCCGGCCTCCGGTCCTCCCTTGATATAGGCCCCGGCCATCTTCCTCCCCATGTTGTAGAAGTCGTCGAATTCTTTCTGCAGGCGATCAAGCTCCGAGAGGCCCCGCTGATTCTGTTCCCTGGAAAACATCTCCCTGAATTTGGTGCACAAGGCATAGAACTGCCTTGCGCTGGACTCAGCCTCTTCGAATCCGTCGTCCAGACCGGCGGCGCCCCGTGTGGCCGATATGTCCGTAAGCCACTGCTGCACCTGGATTACGGCAACTTGCATCTCTTTGGCATGCATGGCGTGCACGGCAGATTCGGTCCTTGTATGCTCGGCCCTCTGCCTGTTCCGTGCGCTCTGGATGCCGGTCGTGACTACCAGCCCGGCCATTACCAGCAGCACGGCGCCAAAAGCAATCATCAAAACCCTGTAAATCGTCATGTTCCTATTGATCCTCACGACTGATTCCTCCTGTATAAAAACGTTCTCCGTTGTCCGTTCACCGTTCACCGACAAGACCCACAATCCCAAGCCTTGTCTTTCTTCATTCCCAAATCCCAAATCCGCAATCCGAAATAAGAAACGTTCACTGTTGACCGTTCACCGAAAAAGTTGATTTAGTTTGTTTGGTTTGTTTGGTTTCCCCCTTCTATTCACCCCTGCGTACAACCCGTAACCCGCAACTCGGAACTCGTTCTTCAATCCGCAATCCGCAATGCCAAATCCCAAATCATTAGGGTTCCCCCACCAGTCTCGTCACATTAAGCAGAATCAGAAGATTCTCAGGCAGCTCGACCACCCCGGAGACAAACTCCGTCGCAATATCACCGGCATTGGCCGGAGGGCTCTGGATCTTGCCTTCTTCGACTTCCACTACGTCTCCTATGCGGTCAACCAGGAAGCCTACCGGGTCATCACCGATAGATATGTCAAGCCATTGATTCCGGCGATAAACAGCAGTTTCGGTGTCGGTCTTTAATATGATATTCCGGGTCTTGGAGCTTATCTTCCGGCCGGGCATCCCAAGACGTTTGCCCAGGTCAAAGACAGTGATTACCTGCCCGCGAAGATTCAATAACCCCTTTACGTGTTCCGGCCCGTCCGGAACGGGCGTGAACTGAAGCAGCCGGTTCAACTCTCTGACCAGGAATATATCTATCCCGAACAAGGCCTCATCTAAATAGAACGTGTTGAATTGTCTCATCCCAGAACCCCTTTACCGCAGAGCACGCGGAGCGCGCAGAGAGAATTATTCTTTCAGATTGTTTACCATCCGACGTATGCCGTTCTTCAATATCCTGACGTTAAAATTGATTAATAATCCCACACTACAGCCGGAGAGCTTCAGGTATGATAAGAGCTGGGCCGCATGGATCGGTTCCAGTCTGTCTACCGCCTTTAACTCGACCACGACACTGTTGTTGACAAGCAAATCAATACGGTAACCGCAGTCCATTGTTACGTTTCGATACCTCACGGGTAGAGCCTTCTGTCGCTCCACCATCAGCCCCCGTTCTGCCAATTCGTAGGCCAGGCATATTTCATAAGCTGATTCCAGCAGACCGGGGCCAAGCTCCCGATGAACAGCAATAGCGGCCCCAATGATTGTCTCTGTAACCCTATCCAAATCTTTTCCCATCTCTGCGTTCTCTGCGCACTCTGCGGTAGAGTTTTTATTCTGCCATCGCAAGCAACTTTTCGGCCTTTTTTATCAATTGCCGACTGTTCAGTTTTGTCTCGTAATCATCGAATCCTGCCCTGAGACCTCTCTCACGGTCCTCATCCGATCCGAGTGAAGTCAAGGCCAGAACCGGAAGTCTCTCCAGTTTCTTGTTCTCCTTTATCGCTTTCAGCAAACCAAATCCGTCCAGACGCGGCATGCATATGTCGGTTATGACCAGATCAAACTCTTCCTTCTCGAGCAGATCCAGGGCTTCCATGCCATCGCCCGCAGTGGTAACCTCATAACCTGCATCATTCAGATACTTCTTGCCTACCTCCCGAAAAAAGGGAGTATCTTCCACCAGCAGGAGCCTGCTCCTGCCGTTGCCGTGATTTCCGGCTCCGCCAACGACTTCATCACCAGGATCCGCAAGTTCCTTAAGGCCGTAGATGTCGATCAACCCTACTATCTTGTCTCTTATTATGGCAGATCCGATAAGGCCCTTTGCAGATATGCTTTTTTGATCGAGGTTGATCTCCGTTTCCAGGGAATCAACGATCCGCTGGGCTACAATGCCGACAGGACGGTCCAGATTTTTCGGTACGATCACGCAGACTTTTTCTCCTGACTCGGGGCGCTTTACAGGCAGGAAATTCTCCAGCCTTATCAGCCGCAGCATCCCGCCCTCATGTTTGATGAATTCCTTGTCTCCGAACTCTTCCAGATCACCGGACGGAATCTTCTCCACTCGCATAATGAGATCGAGGTTCACGCCGAAGTATTCCCCAGGGGCATTTTCAAAGAGGAGTATCTTCTGTTTTTCCCTGAGGTTATGTGCCCTGTTATCAACCTCGGCGCGGATCCTTTTCTCCTCTTCAGTGCTTATGAACCTGAGCTCCGCTTTCGCCGCAATGCCCGCGACATCCAGAATCAGTGCTACCCGGCCGTCACCCATTATTGTAGTGCCGGCGTAGCAGGGGCAGGATTTGAAAAACCGGGGCACGGATTTGACGACTATTTCTTCGGTATCATGTATTTCATCCACTATCAGACCGAAACGATGCTCATTCAGCTTCAGGACGAGTACTCGAATAGCATCTTTGTCGCCTGCACCTTCTTCCTGGTTTTCCTCTCCTTCCATTCTCAGTACATCGGACAAATGCACGAGCGGCAGGAGCTTATCGCGCAGGCGCAGAACCCGGGCGTTGTGGACCATTTCAATTTTCTTCGCCAGATCGTGTTTTTTCAAGCGTACGAGTTCCACGAGCCCCATCTGCGGCAACGCGAATTTCTGCCCGTTGACGCTGATGATCAGTGAAGGAATTATAGCGAGTGTCAGGGGGAGCTTGAGACTGATCCTCGTCCCTTCATTGATTCTGGAATCAATGGAGACAGTCCCGCCGAGCTTCTCGATATTGGTCCTCACCACGTCCATTCCTACCCCGCGGCCGGATATGTCCGATATCTTTTCCGCCAGGGAAAAGCCCGGGGCAAAAATAAGCTTTAATACCTCGCGGTCGCTTGTCCGATCCAGATCGCTCTTTGTGGCCATTCCCCTTGCCAGGGCCTTTGCCTTGATCTTTCCGACATCGATTCCTCGTCCGTCATCGATTATGTCAATATTGACCTGCCCTCCCTCGTGATAGGCCAGAATCTCAACTTTGCCGGATGCAGGTTTTCCCTTCTGCTTTCTTTCCTCCGGCATTTCTATCCCGTGGTCCGCAGCGTTGCGGATCAAATGAGTCAATGGGTCCGAAAGGTTTTCGATGATGGACTTGTCAAGCTCGACATCATTTCCCGAAAGCTCCAGTTGTATCTCCTTGTCCACTCTTCTTGCCAGGTCTCTTATGATGCGCGGAAACTTGTTCAGAACCACACCCACGGGCTGCATGCGTGTATGCATGATTTTTTCCTGCAGGTCCGAGGTGATGAGATTTATATGCTGAAGCAGGGCTGGAAGACCGGGGATGGACTTTGCCATTCCGGAAGTCATTCTGAGCAGTTGATTTCGGCCGAGGACCAGTTCTCCGGCCATATTCATCAGGTCATCGAGAAGAGATACATGAACTCGCAGGGTCTCTTCGGATTTCAGGCCTGAAGACTGCTTCGGCTGGGGGGATTGACCGCTGTTTCTATCCGCAGTGCCGGAAGGTTTTGGCCCCTCCTGCTCTTCAGGACCTTCGGCCTCCGTCTGAGGTTTTGACTCCTGCGCTTTGTCTTCCTTGCTGCCTGCTCCCGGCGATTCCTCCCCCGTGTCTTCCTTGCATTCTTTGATTTCCAGTTTGCGAATCTGCTCTTCCGGTACCTCGACGGCCAGCGGCGCCATACCGGGTTCGAGCACCGTGGAGAAGACAAATACCAGCGAGATCTCTTTCTCAAGACAGTCATCCAGCCCTTCAATTTCACTCAAGTCAAGGTAACCGTCGAGAATAATCCCGAGCGATTCGACAGACTTCAAGTAATCGTGAAGAGTCTTCCCTTTGTCCCGGATATCGCCGTATGTGTTCACCCGAACGGAATAGAGAAACCGGCCGTTACTGATCGATTCTTCGATATTGTCTTTGGTAATGCGATAGGCTTCCAGTGGCGGGGGGGCGAGGCACGTATCCTTCTTTCTTTTCCCCTTGGCCTTCTTCTCAGTCTTTGCATTACTCTTGCCGGATTCCGGCGCATGGTTCTCCTGGTTGCCCAGAATTTCCTCAAGCGCGCCAAGTTCCCTGGAGATATCGACCGACTGGCTGTTGTCGACATCATTTATCATGAGTTGCAGCCTGTCGACACCGGCAAGCAAAGCATCCAGAAGGTCCCGGTTCGGCAGGAGTTTCCCGTCCCTTATCAGGGACAGGAGATTCTCCATCACGTGGCTCAATTTGCTTATCTTTTCCAGCCCGAAAAAACTGGCCGACCCTTTTATGCTGTGCAGTTCGCGAAAAATGCAATTGATTTTCTCGGGGTCCGGGTTCTCCAGGTCATCTTCCAGACTCAGGAGATCCGGCTCTATCCGAGAAACGTGCTCCCGGGCCTCTTCCACGAACATCTGCTCGAGTTCCCCGAAGTTATGCCTTGCCTCGCCGTCTTTGGACATTTGATGTCTCCAATTAATTGGTGCTGAGTGATGGGTAATGAATGCGTTACGAGTTACGGGTTCCGAGTTATGAGTATTGAATCTTTTGATCTTTTAACCCGCAACACGTAGCCCGAAACTCGCAACCCAGTTTTCTCCGCGTCACCGCGCCACCCTGTCTCCGCGTCCTTCTTTTCCAATCCGCAATCCGCAATCCGAAATCCGCAATAGATTAAGGAGTCGCTCATTGTCCGGGGTTGCTCCTGTTATGCGGAACTTCAATTGTCTTTTTCGGCATTCCTGCTGCAATCCCGCCAGTAGATGCAAACCCTGACAATCAGCTCCAGACACTCCGGATACGTTGACAACGACTCTCTTGTATCCTTCCGTCTCAGAGAGTATTCCTTGCATCTTACGGCACAACTCTCCTGCCGGGGATTCCAGATCTCCATCCAACACAAAACTCAGCTCCGAATCGGTGATTTCGAATTGCATGCTTTTTGCCCGTCCGTTTTTATAGACTTTCAGATAATGTTTTTGGGAAGGCAGCAGGGAGGGGATAGTACCTGTTCGTACATCCCCGACCGATAACGCACCCAAAAACTTTATCTGGAAGTCTATATCCGGAAAAATGCAGGGTTCTGAGCGCTGAGGCGCCCGTCCGGCAAGACGCGAGGAGGGCGCATACGGTGAGTATGCAACCGACGAGCAACGCAGCCGGACGGGATGGATCGGCGCTCAGAATGCTCAAGTTATTTCGTGACAGGCCCTTAGCTCAGCCCGTGTTCTTTGTTTCGGCAAAAAGGGTACGGGACTTGAGACAAGAGTATCTGGATTTGTTTTAGGTGGAACGCAAGAGGCGAGAAATTTACATGCGTGAGGCTGATATGCCGGAACGGGCTCCAAGAGGTGCAATCATTGCACTGTGTTGAGAGCTATAGAGGTAGTCTCGAACTCTCGTGGCCAGGATCTCGGCAATTTCGCAAATAACGTTATCCGGTACTCCTTGACCTGTTTTGGACTGGAGGCGCAGGTCTATGGGATCGTTCACGTAATCTATAACAACGAAACGGCCGTCCGGGATAAGTGCAATTTCACTGGAAAAAACATCCAGGCCGCATATCCCCGCAATGGTGTCGATAACGCGTCGCAAGAACTTCAGGTCAAACTTCTCCTCTCCACTATGACTTACAGGATCATAGAAAGTCCCCGGATACCACCAGAACAGGAACTGCCGGCCAAAGCAGTATATCACCCTGAACCATGCCGGTCTCGATCCCAACTGGACCGGCACAATCCGACTCTGCAAAAGATACTGATCGTCGGAGTATTCTTTGCGGATAGTCAACACTTCATCCATGGAATGCACGTTCATAACTACCCCGTCCCCGCCGCCGCCGTGAGCCGGCTTCATGACAAAGCCCAGGCCGAGTGACCGCAGGTCAATGGAGGGGAGCAGCGGATCCTCGTCGTATGCCGGGATGATAATTGTGTATGGCGTGCATAAAGCGGCGCTGACGGCCCGATGCATTGCCGCTTTGTTCCAGGCCAGGGATGCCTGTTCGAAGCGATTAATGCGGTATACGTTATGACGGCAGGCCCATTCTATGACAGATGTGAAACGCCTGTCGGAATCCGAGGCGCGGTCGAAACAGGCTCGGAAGCTGACCTCATTCTCAGCAAGGGACATCAGTATCGAAGGCAGAAGGTCAGGGGTAATCTGCAGGAGAGTTAAATCATGCGAAAGAAGACTCTTTTCCAGCAGAAGAAAAAAGTCCAGATCATATTCCCAGTTCCACGCGAAACACAAATCGTAATTGGTCATGACAGCCCGTATCCGTGCGCCGTTATCCGCAACAACGCCCAAGAGTCGAGTCCCTGCGACCCAAAAGCCTTTTTCCCCAGGAGCCTGTCGGACTTAGGGGATCGTTGCGAGGAAGTGGAGGAACGAGACCAAATATTCACGAATTTGAGGCGCATTAATAAGCGTTCACCGTTCACCGTTCACCGTTCACCGAAAAAGATGCTTTTCAGGTTCTTACGGACAACGGTGAACGGATAACGGGGTACTGGCCGTTCCCCCCACTTCCGCAGTAGATCGTCCTAAGTCCGACAGGCTCCCAGAACAACTACCGCCCGTATCGTGTTTTTCCAGTATATGGAAACCGTCCGTCTGGACAATAATTAACCTACATCGGAATAATTATTCCAAATCTTCAATGGAATAAGCCGAGACCCGGATTTTTCTGACCAGTTCCGCTTTATCACAACGCAAATCAAAAAGTAAAGCAAATTATGGTGGCAAAAGCGTGAGTTTGAGAAAAACGGGCTGCACTCGTCTGGGAGCCTGTCGGACTCAGGGGATCGTCATGACCATATCTTCTTTCTATTCGGCAGGTCCAGTCCCAGGGTGCAAGTAGAAGTGGGACTGGGCTGATACGAATGCCTGTTGAATCAAGTCGGTATCGAGAAGACATCTGTGCCCATCATCTTGGCTATGGGTTAGGTTTGGAATAGAATTGAGACCCACTTCTACTTGCA
>JAZDGK010000113.1:0-8108 GCA_043806955.1 Pseudomonadota bacterium
GATTTTAACCGGCAAAGGCTGGAAGGCTTGAAGGCTGGGACGCTGGGAAGCCGGAAGGCTGCGAGCCAACCCCAACGATTCAGCTTTCCGGCTTTCCGGCCTCCCGGCTTCCTAGCTTCCCAGCCTGGTGAGGATTAAAATTTGAGCCTGACGCAGAGATTGGGCAAAAGAGGACGTTTTGCAAGAGGCTCTTTCAGATAATGTTTTTGGGAAGGCAGCAGGGAGGGGATAGTACCTGTTCGTACATCCCCGACCGATAACGCACCCAAAAGCTTTATCTGGAAGTCTATATACGACGGGCATATTTTTGTCCGCCCCTCCGGGAGTTTTGAAAGTCTGCTAAAGATTCCTGCGCATATTGCCGATATATATGTATAGGTCATAAGGCTGTGCAGGATTAGGAGACGCGGTATGAACAGGACATTGAACAGGCGAAGAGATGCGCGAGTACCCGTGCATGTACCGGTCCATTTATCGACCATCGACCCCGGAGTCCAGTCCGATGGAGGGCGGCGTCTTTTTCATTTGTCAAACGGTGTATGCCTGAATCTTTCACGCGGCGGCGCTTTTATTCGTACTCCCGGTTCTCTGCAGCGGGGAACACGTGTCCTTCTGGAAATTCAGTTGCCCGGGTCAGCTTCGGTTGAAGCCGTGGGCACCATTGTATGGGGGAAGAGCTCCGCAGCGTCCGGCACAGGCGGCGTGAGGAATCTTGGGGTACAGTTTCTCGGAGGTGCAAAGGGCCAACTATCCCTTCTGGATGATTTCCTCACAGACGGGCCCGTCTCTCATTCCGCTAAAGTTGCCTGCATGAGATAGATCAAAGAGCGTTTCGGGGTTCGAGTTGCGAGTTGCGTGTTATACGCTTCGCGCTCGACACCTGACTACGCGGTTATCGCGGATGGCCACTCTGCATTCTGCATTCGGGCTGTCCGCCCCAGTTTTTTCGCCATTCCGCAATCCGAAATCCGTAATGGAGAGAGTCGCAACTCGCAACTCGTCCTCTCAATAAGCAACACATCTGAAACCTAGAATATTGGAGTGTGTGTCCGCGCCAAGTTTGAACCGGGTCGTCAGGCGCGTAGTGGCACCGTTTGAAGCCCAGCTCCCTCCCTTTGCGACATGATACTGAAGATCGCTTTTTGACCGGAAGGGCGGGTCGCATATGTCCATCGTCCATTCCATGGCATTCCCAATCATATCCGCCAATCCCAGCTCATTCGAGAATTCCATATACCTGTCAACGGGCGAGGTGTCTCCGAGGGAACTGTCCTCCACGTTACATACGTTCCGTTTCCAACTGTTTCCCCAGGGATACAGGAAAGCCCTTGCCGATCTTCCTGCAGCCTCCCACTCGTCCTCCGTGGGCAGTCTCTTTCCTGTCCAGGCTGCAAAGGCGAGTGCATCTTCGAAACTGATCTGAACTACCGGATGGGTCCTTTTCTGGTGAAGTGTGCTCCCGGGGCCGAGAGGTTGATACCAGCATGCGCCGTATATCGTTTTTCGGCCGAGACCGGATTGATAAACTACTTTGGACATGCCGGATTTTTCATCTATTACCCTGCGATACCGTCCAAAATAGACCGTGCCGTATCCGAGCCTCTCTGCCGTGCTCTTGTAGCCGGTACGTTCAACGAAGATTTCAAAAAGGGCGTTGGTTACGGGGAACCTGCCGATATAGAAGGGATCAAGCTCTATTATCCGCTCCGGGCGTTCATCCTCGCCGGGATTGTTGACCCCGACGACATATCTTCCCGCGGGTACGAGGACATGCTCGTTATAAGACCTCTCTCTTGCGCCGAGCAAATGATCGAAGTCTTCAGCCAGAACGCTGCTGTCGGGCACTTTGCCGTCATCTTTGCAGCCTCCTATACGCGAGCCTTCCAGATCATCGGAAGATACCACCTCGTTGATTTCTTCAAGATCGTCCTGTTCAATTATCTCAAGATCGCCGGGAGAGTCTTCCTGATGCTCCATTGATTCAGGGGCTTCTTCGACCTCAATCGCTTCCAGGCTTTCTTCGACCAATGCCTGATCGGCCTCTTCGAGGTCGGCCTCGTCGACGATTTCGGCGTCAGGCGGCATCTCGTCGAGGGTATCTTCGGGAGCGGCCTCTTCGGCGTCTTCCAGGCCTTCGGTCTCCAGAGGTTCTTGGGGTTCTTCGATTTCTACGACTTCGGCGATTTCCTGGACTTCCTCAATCTCCTGAGGGACCTCTTCGGGTGTTTCCGATTCTTCAGCTTCTTCGAGGTCTTCGGCGTCTGGGAATTCGGGCGCCTCTTCGAGGTCGGCCTCGTCGACGATTTCGGCATCAGGCGGTATCTCCTCGATGGTTTCTTCTGCTTCCGATGCCGTTTCGACCTCGACCGTTACCGGCTCTTCTTCGACCTGGGCCTGGTCGAAGGTCTCAATGGTTCTTTCGAGATCCTGTACGGCTTCAATCGAGGGGGCGGGTGATTCAGCGTCTTCTCCGATGCCTGCAGGCGGCGTGGCCGGAATGGATTGGGCGGGGGCGGATTCGGCGCCAAACTTTCGCGACAGGTTCTTTATTACCTGATTCAGTCGTGCCATGTCATCGCGATCCAGGTCTGAATCAGCGGCCAGGCCCTCGGGATTTGAAAGGATTTCGTGAACCGCATTCAAAACATCAACCATCTGCCCAATGCTTCCAGCCCCGGTGCTTCGCAGTCCTTTTGTAAAGCTGGTAAGAAGGTCATCCTTGGCCTCTGCTGAAATGACAAAGACATTGTCCCGGCCGATTGATATCCCGTCCGGGTTATTGCCGGCCTCATAAAGCCTTTTCAGATCTGCATTGATGGAGGATTTGATGCTGCTGAGGTTTTTTCGCTTGCTTTTGATCAGGCGAGCGTCCTCGCCCGTATCCCAAAGCTTTGTTATCAGCTCGTCTGCGGGGATACCGGAGAGGGTTTCGACCGGCGTGCTGTCGTAATATTGCTTTACTGTAGAAAGGAGCCTGCTTTTGAGCGTATTGGGGTTTCGATAGTTGAGATTGGATATGGCTGTATCAATACCTTCAAGTGATATCACAGCAGTCCAATACTCCTAACCCGGCAAAGCCGGAACCAAAGAGTTCACGGTTCATGGTTCACGGTTCAACCCTGAACTTTGAACTCTCAGAACAAAATCTCTGCAAACAGTTTACTGTAAAGGCTTTCCGGACGCAGTGAAAAATATCTTGCCAAAATTGTCGTTAATCTTATGGCTTAGTGACTAATCAAGTCCGGAATGCGAAGTCTTCACCGGCCGCTCCCGTTGGTCGCTCAAGACGCAAAGTCCGCAGAGCTGAATTGTGATCTTTTGCTTTCCGGGCAATACCGGAAAGCAAAAACCGACAGCCGTCAGACGTTAGTCTTTTCCAAGCAGGCATTGCGAACGGCAACTGAACTTTATGTTTTGCCTCGTCCAGAAAGAGAAGGCTGGTTTGCGCTCTTTGCGCCTTTGCGGTGAATCCTTATTGTTTCTTTCGAACGAGCCGCCTCCTGACGACCACTTTTTTGCGGGGTCTGTCTGCGGAAAGAGGCGCTGCCGCTGTTGCGGGGTCGGGGGGACGGATGTCTTCTGCCGGGGATCCTTCCTTCGGGGGTCTTGAAAGATAGTGGCAGGTGGCTCTTGGGCACTTCAGGACTACATCTGACCCCGGTTCCGAGACCTCTATAAGGAACGGGTTCTTGCAGAGCGGGCAAGGGAGATAGTGCGGCTTTCCCCAACTGATGAAATTGCAATCTCTGCTGGAACAGATATAAAAAGGCTTATCCTTGGCCGTATGCTGTACCTGGACCTTACCCGTCTTGCATATCGGACAGGCCATACTGAGGTCCTGCTCAAACGCTGCAATCCGGTTTGCTATGATGTCGTCCGTGATGGTGATGTGTTCATCCGGAGAAAGGTCTGCTTTTTCCTCCTCCGCATGGTCGTATTTTGGTTCTGTTTTTTGCTCTGTCTGCCTTGGCGCGGCAGTCTCTTCCGCCTGTTTTTGTGCAGATTCCGGAACAGCCTGAATCACGGTTGAATCCGGCCCGGTTCCAGGCGGCTCCAAAATTTTCCCGGCACCCTCTCTTTGCACTGCCGGTTCTTTCTCGGCAGCGATCGGAGGAACGTGCTCATCCATCTCCGGCGGTCTCCGGATCTCTTCGGCGTGCACCGGAGGATGTGCAGGGGCTTCCGGCCCGACCTCCACCTGATGCGGAGCGGGCGCCTGCGGGGACACCGGTTGGGGTTTAACTCGTTTTGGCTGCGGGGGCTGCTGCTCTGTACTAATGCGGGCACTGTCTTCCGGTTTCGCTTCGGCGCGTGCAGGTTTTGGCGGTTCCTCAGGGGGGGGCTGCTTTTTGGATATCCTTAGAGGAACTCCTTTCATCTGCAACGTCTGATGGAACTGGCCGGCCGCCGAATCCAGATCCTTGCGCCCGGAAACGACCTCGTCCAGGGTCTGAACAAAGTAGGCAACAAGATTGAGACCTGCCATTCCCTTGAAGACATGGTCGAGCAACTGGACCATGTTCATCGTGGGTTTATTGGTCAGGAGATGGCCGTTGCCATCTGTTTCCATGTATTTTCTCTGGATTAAGCTCTGAAATGCGGTTTCAAGGTCTTCATCCTCTGTGAGTCCGATATCGCCCAGTTCGCTTAAAAGGCTTTCCTTGTCATAGCGTTCGAGAGGAAGAGGAGATGTCCCGATGTCGGCCTCACGTTCCGCCAGAACGACAAGCATGGATATGGTGTCTATGTCTAACGGCAATCCTGCTATGCCATGCATTGTACCGATCAGTCGCTCTGCGTGCTTGGCAAGAATTTGATTGAACAGCGTTTTTATTTTGGCCATATCAGGCCTGGTCTGATTGGTCTGTTCCATTCTGAACTCCCCTCACAAGAGACTTGTACCACAAAGGACACAAAGACAAAAACAGAATGCTTTTTCTTCTTCAGTCCGCCTCAGACATGTGGACGATAATAAGTCTAACGGAAGCTGCACAAACTCGTCGGAGAATTCCTTCTTCCCTCCATTTGACTGTTCGCCTCTTCGGTTTTTCATAACCACCTGTTTCTTAAAACTTATCGGAATTTTAAAAGAAATTAGTAACAATTCCCTCACAGCGCGGCAAAGCGGCAGCCAAAGTTTTCACCACGAAGCACACGAAGAAATAGAACGTACTCTGAAAACTCGATTTGAGCTTCGAAACCTAAACTTGTAACAGTTTGGTTTCATCAACGATAGCCGAGAAACTCTGATAAAATTTAAGCAAAGCCACGGCCAGGTCTGCCCTTTACCCATAAGTCGCGCGTAGCGTGGCACCGTAACTTAGGGGCTTCCGTACGCATAAATCCGTCCATGGCCGGATTTGCTTGATCCTGACCGGGCAAGGTTCCCCCTCACCTCGATCCTCTCCCCCAGGATGGTGGAGAGGATGTAAAGTCGTTAATTCAACAGCATACAGGGCACACTGACGTCAGTGACGCTATGCATGACTTATGGGTAAAGGGCAGGACTAGAGAGCGAAACGGGACACGCGATCACCGTGACTCTTTGCCAAAAGACGTTTTTCAGGTTTTTGCGGACAACGGTGAACGGATAACGGTGAACGTTTACGAACCGGCTGGGGTGAATGGTGTCCAAATATGCTTCTCTTTTTCTTGGGGGTGCACAAGGGCCGCCGGACAGGAGTCCTAATGGCGGCGAGCCAGGCTTGCGTACCCTTCTCTTCGTGGACGATGAGGAGAATGTGCTGTCCGCCCTTCAAAGGGCCTTTCGCCGGGAGAACTACAAGGCGCTTTTTGCAGGCGGGGGTGCGGAAGCGCTGAAGATTCTTGCGGCGGGACCGGTGCAGGTGATTGTGTCGGATTTCAAAATGCCCCAGATGGACGGGATCGCTCTGCTTCGCGTGGTAAGAGATAAATATCCTCAGACTATCCGCATAATGCTTACCGGGTATACGGATGTGCCTATGATAATGGCGGCAATCAATGAAGGAGCGGTTTACAAGTTCATTACCAAACCATGGAACGACCATGACTTGAGGCTGAATATCGGGCTGGCTTTTGAACAGTATGAACTCCTGAAAGAAAACAAATCTCTCAGAGAGAAGAACCGGCAGACGCAAAAAGAGCTCAGGGATCTAAGCAGGCTGGCCTCCACCGCGCGCAGCAATTTGGGAAAAATACTGATGCGCCGGGGGCTGATCACGGCCGATCAATTGAGCAGGGCGGAAGAATTGCAGAAGCGGACAAGCGAGGCCATGCCGAGCGTGCTGGGTAAGCTGGGGTTTGTCAAAGAGGCTGCGATCATCGAGCTGATAAAAAAAGAGTTGAATATAGAAATAGTAACACCGGGGGAATTCCAGATAAGCAACACGTTGTTCGACCTGATTCCGGAAAGCTATTGCCGCAAGAGCTGCGTCCTGCCCTTGCGCCTGGAAGAAAAGAGACTCACGCTGGCTATGGCTGATCCGACCGATTTCTACAAGATAGACGATCTCCGTTTTGTGAGCGGGTTGACCATCGTTCCTGTTCTGGCCCGGACAGACGAGATTCTGGAACAGCTTGACAGGCTTTCTTCGAAAGCCCCTTCTAGTGAGGGAGAAGTCGAGGAATTCAACGAATACGACCCCCAGGAGAATGTCGAAGTAATAGACGAAAACGAATCGTGCGATATAAGCGAGCTGCTTTCTTCCGCTGAAACGCCGCCGGCTATCCGCGTAGTGAATGCCGTTCTTTCGGAATCGGTGAGGATGGGCGCAAGTGACGTACATATCGAACCCAAACCGCAGCACAGCAGGGTTCGCTTTCGTGTGGATGGTCTTCTGGTCGACAAGATTCACCTTCCACCAAACCTTCACGCCTGTACGGTCTCCCGTATTAAAGTTATGGCCGGAATGGATATAGCCGAACGTCGAAAACCGCAGGACGGCAGGGTAACCATAAGAACGGCCCGAAAAACAGTGGACCTCCGGGTGTCTACGCTGCCCACGATCAATGGAGAGAAAGTGGTGCTGCGGATTCTCGATCGTAATGCCACGATAAAGCAGGCCGGTGACTTAGGAATTCAAAAGGAGCAGCTTGCAAGACTGAAGAGGATCGTCCAAAAGCCCCAGGGGCTGTTTCTGGTAGTGGGTCCGACGGGAAGCGGCAAGACTACCACTCTCTATGCCATTTTGCGCGAAAACGCCACTGTGAGCAGGAATTTCGTAACTATCGAGGATCCTGTGGAGTATTTCATGGAAGCAGCGGAACAGGTGCACGTGCGTGAGCGCATAGGTCTCAACTTTGCCAGTGTGCTGCGGTCTATATTGCGGCAGGATCCGGACGTAATAATGCTTGGAGAGATCCGGGATTTCGAAACGGCTGAAGTAGCCTTTCACGCTGCCTTGACCGGACATCTCGTTCTCAGCACGATTCATGCGAATGACACGGTCAGCGCGATCATCAGGCTGAGAGACATTGGAATCAAACCCCACGTGATTGCGGCAGGACTCATCGGCATCGCCGGCCAGAGACTGGTAAGGCGCATCTGCCGCCACTGCAGCGGAGAGTATAGTCCTTCTCCGGAAACGCTTTCCGCCCTCGGCATCCAGGGCCGGACTGCTGCTGTGAGATTATTGAAAGGGGCGGGATGTGATAAATGCCTCAAGACAGGGTATTCCGGGAGGGTCGGCATATTCGAGATTCTGGAGGTGAACGAGAGACTGAGGGAGTTGATACACGAGGGGGCGGGTAATTATGAGATGCTTCAGACGGCCGGAACGGCTGGAATGGTGTCGCTCCACGAGGACGGTTTTCGCAAAGTAATGAGCGGTCAGAGCACCTGCGAGGAATTGTTGAGGGTACTTGGTCCGGTAGAGGAAGGCTTTTGCACACCCGGCAAGATGCCGGAAAGCTAGGATTCTGTCGGACTTAGGGGATCGTCCCTCCACTTTCCGTAGTAGATCATCCTAAGTACAGCTCCACATAAGAAGGTATCCATTATGGTGAAATTCCCCCGTCGGATAGGCGGTCCTTTCCAGGGCCGCCCAGCGACCGAGGCGTCCACAGGCGGGGTTAGAAAACCCCGCCTATCCGGGTATTGTTATTGGGTACGCATTTGTGTGGAGCTG
>JAZDGK010000114.1:0-5830 GCA_043806955.1 Pseudomonadota bacterium
TTCACGAATTTGAGGCGCATAGTGTTGCTATGCAACGAAAATTCGGGGATATTTGGGCCGTCATCCCACTTTCCGCAGTAGATCATCGTAAGTCCGACAGGCTCCTCTGGTTTTGCAGCCTCGGATCGAACAAATCTGACCCAAATCTGAGCGCCTAAAATGCCAATTTATTTCTGAGCGAACCCTTAATCGAAGGCAAGTGAGGCACCGTTAATCCACAATAACGGGTTTTGCGGCTTTCCACCATGCCTTATTTCAAAATAGAGATTTTCTCCAAATAACGAATCGCCGCTTTCGGCTATCACTCCGATCACCTCGGCGCGTTTGACCAGGTTGCCTACCTGTTTATGGAACCTTGATGCCTGGGCGTAAAGGCTATAGTATTTATCGGCATGATCCAGAATCAGAACATTTCCATAACCTTTCAGGTATCCGGAATAGATTACGCGACCCGTGTATATGGAGCGTATTTCGGTACCCGCCGAGGCTTGAATATCGATGCCGCTTCGCACTATTTTTACGCCGGGCAGAGTCCGGCGTTCTCTCCCGAACAGGCCCACCACTCTTCCGCCTTTTACCGGGGGATCAAGCTTGCCCCTCAAAGCGGCAAAGCCGCTTGGAACATCTCTATCCGGTACGGTCTTTCTTTCTTTTTCTCTTTGCAGCGTCCGTATGGTTTCATTGATTCTTTCCGCAGACTTTTCCAGCTCTTTGATATCTTCGAGACAAGTCTGCTTTCGCCTGTGAACGGAGACCAATAGATCCGACTTGCTGCGGTGCAATGCCTCGAGTTTTTCGGTCTCGATCTTTATATCATTTCGAACTCGCTCTGCCTGCGTTCCGGCCTGTGAGGCCTCCTTCTGTTTTTGTTCGAGGAGATCGGCTTGTTTCTGAAAGACAGAGATCGTTTGCATGTCTTTCCGGAGCATGAAGCGCAGGCCCTCCTGACGTGCAAAAAGGTCCGGTACGCTTTGGGAATTAAAGAGGAGATTCATAAGGCCCACTGGGCCGAACTTGTAATAAGAGACGATTCTCGACCTTGCCTGGGATTTCATTGAATCAATCCGGTCTTGAAATTCCAGCAGGCGCTGCTCCATTTCCCGGCACTCAGCTTCCTGCTCTTTCAGCGTCCGGGTCAGATCGTCCAATCGCGTATTCTGGAGGTTTATCAGGCTTTCAAGGTTATCCAGCTCAGAAAGCAGGGTTTTCTCTCGCTTTTCCAGAAGAGCGGCTTCGCCCTTTTTCCGCTCTATATCCTCTTTCAAATCTCCAGCTTTGACACGTGCCTTCTTATATTCTGTTGAATCTGCTCCGTCCCTGGCTGCAAGACAGAATACCGACGACAATGCACAGACTGTGACTAGGGACGCGGCCAAAAGTAATTGTCCCACCTTGCTCGTCTTTTGGTCCGTCTCCCGCGTTGCACCAAAGGTTACATACGACAAGTATGCGCCCTTTGATGCGCCTTGAATACGAACCAAAATCCTGCGCCATCTGGAACAATTATTCTCGGCCGAGTCCCTTAGAAGCAGTAGAATCGCCTTTTTCATACGCGCAGAAATCGCCGGGAAGACAGTAAGCTGCCCACGATACAGAGGGCTGACGTACCCAGTATGATGCCGGCTGCCGTGGGGACGTCAAAGAAAGCGGGAGTAAAGAATCTGATAAACCCCGGGAAATTAACCTGTTCAGTCACGAATTGAAAAAGCACAAACAAAATGATGATGGCCAGGCCCGATCCGAATAGTCCCTGCATGAAGCCTTCGATCAGGAAAGGCCCTCTTATGAAAGCCTTTGTCGCACCGACGAGCCGCATGGTTTCAAGCTCGTCATGGCGGAGGTACATGGTCAGCTTCAAGGTATTCGAGACAATAAAGATAGTAGTGACAAGAAGAAGGGCTCCGATCACATAAATTATGATCTGGGCGAGAATTGCCGCCTGATCAAGCTTCTCGATCCATTCCTGCCCGTACCGGACATCGATCACACCGGGAGTCTTTGAAAGTCTCATGGCGACCAGGCGGAGATGTCGTTTATCCTGTATATAAGATTTGTGCATTTCGATCTCTATCGTCGGCGGAAGGAAGTCTTCACCCAGACCGGCGAGGATGTTTTCGTCTCCTTTAAACTGATCCTTCAGCCGCTTAAACCCTTCATTGCTTGAAACGTATTTTAAACCTGCCACGCCGGGCAACTTCAGAATTTGACCCTTCATGCCGGCCAGACTATCCGGTTGAAGGCTCGGGTCAAGGTATGCCACTATCTGCAATTCCCGGCTGAGATTTGAAGCAAGCTTGTCAAGATTGATATAAATCAGGACGGAAGCGCCGAATATGGAAATGAGAAAGGTTATGGTGAGGGTGGTGATTAGATGGGCCGGCAGATTCCCGCGGAAGCTTCTTAGTGTTCTGTTGAGTACATAAGGAATGGTGCTCAATTTATCATCTTACCCCCCTCGATTGAGATTACCCTCTTTGCCGTTGACTGTATCAATTCCCGGCTGTGCGTAGCAAAGATAATTGTAGTACCGCGGGCATTTATTTCATTAAACAGGGACATAATGCTGGATGCGCGTCCGGCATCAAGATTCCCGGTAGGTTCGTCGGCAAGGAGAAGCAAAGGGTCGTTCACAACGGCGCGGGCTACCGCTACCCGCTGCTGTTCGCCGCCCGATAGCCGGGACGGGTATATCCGTTTTTTCAGGTCAAGTCCGAGATGCTTTAAGACCTGGTTGACTTTTTGTTCGATAACGTCCTTCTTGACGCCGCACACCTGCATGGCCAGAGCGATATTCTCGAAAACAGTGTAGTTCGGTATCAGCTTAAAGTCCTGAAAGACCATGCCCATTTTGCGTCTCATACAAGGGATCTTTGAGGCGGATGTGGTTCGGACATTCACGCCGTCAACGATAACATCACCGCGTGTGGGGCGGTCCAGAGAGAGTATTATCTTGAGCAGAGTAGATTTGCCCGCTCCGCTCGGCCCGTTGACAAATACGAACTCACCCTTTTCTATGCGGAGATTTATATCGTCGAGCGCGGTAATATCCGGATCGTAGAACTTATACACATGGTTCAGCTCAATGACGGGAGAAGAATTCATATCCGCCGGCTACCCTGGATTTCTTCGAGAATTTAAGGAATACACCATGGATACGAGGAAGTTCGATTATAATTGCGCCCGCAGCATTCTGCAAGCATTAACTCAGCGGACGCGGGCTTGCGCCGATTTCCGTTCTAAGACTCTCCTCTATCATGTTTGAGGCAAGTGAGCCTCTTGCAAGAGTCCCGTTGTTACTTCGTGCCCGTACTCGCAATCGACGTTCGGGTTGCGGGTTACGCGTTACGAGTTCCGAGTTGACATCATAGAAACCCTTTCATTTCTCGGGTTATGCGTTCTGGGTTTTCTTAACCCGAAACCCGAAACTCGGAACGCGGAACAGAGTTTTGCAAGAGCCTCTTCTGTTAAGTGACTAATTTCTCCTGACCATTTTGGACCGGTCAGAAAAAGACAGTTGACAATCATATGCAAATTCCTGTACATCTCATTTTCAGTTGTTCGTGCTCTTTCGGGCCTATTTTGTTGGTCATAGATTCTCATTTGGACGAGGAACCGAGTATGATGCAGAAGTTCATGTTGCAAGCACGTATCCATCTATTACTTGGCTTTTGTGCTCTATTCTTCCCGCCTTTTGTTCTTTTTATGAATTCTCCTGTCCATGCCAAAGTTGCCGGTGAATGTGCCAATTGTCATACCATGCACAACAGCCAGGGTGGCCTGCCCATGTCTGCTGTAGGCGGCCCGGCAGAAACAGGTCCCTCTTCTTCTTTGACTCGAGGGACTTGTGTAGGCTGTCATTCCAGCACTGATTCCTCCACCATCAAGGTAATAGGATCGAGCAGGATTCCCGTGGTCTATAACACCGTGGCGCCTGTAAACGAGCTGGCGGGAGGGAATTTTTACTGGGTGGTTCAAAAGGGGGCGGAGTATGGACATAACGTGATGACCATACCCCGTATGACCCAGGACGGTCTGACTACGGCGCCCGGCAGTCCAACCAGCCTGGGCGGGATCTGTGCCTCCTGTCATGACCGCATAGCCGATTGCACCAGTTGCCATTATCCATATCACCATGGTGACGGCGCCGCTCCGGTCGTCGGATCGGATGCGCAGACCACGGACACGAAGGCAGTCTATTACAGGTTCCTGGCCAACGGCTCCAATGCCCACAGCGGGGGAGGCGTTATGGGGATTGAAGATTCGGACTGGGAACAGACCAAAAGCCCGGATGATCACAATGTCTACGCCGGAGGGAGTATCCATCGCCAGGGCGCCGAGGGGATGTTGGGCTATGATGACGGCTCCATGGCCAATTATTGCGCGGGCTGCCACACCCGGCTGCACAACATTGCCGACGGCGGCTCAGCCAGTCCCTGGTTGAGGCATCCCAATAATTACTGTTTGCCCGATGACCGATCCAGGGAGTACTATTTTTACAATTCATCCAGTGGCACGGGAACAGGCCCCTATAATCCCGATGCCCCCGTCGCTCGTCAGGACATTCTCGCGTACACGGGCGATTTATCCACCGTCCGACCGGGAGAGGGAAAAGACCAGGTGTTCTGCCTTTCCTGCCACCGGCCGCACGGAACTCCTTACAAGGACATCCTGCGATGGGCTTACAGTCCCGACGAGGGCGGCGCTATGATCGCGGGAACGACCGGCGCCGGTGCAAAGAAGGGCTGTTTTATATGCCATACCACCAAAGACGGATTGTAAATACTGTAACCGTTCACCGTTATCCGTTCATCGTTGTCTGTAAGAACCTGGAAAGCGTCTTCTTGGCAAAGAGTCATGGTGATCGATCGAGGAATTCGATGCCAGATGCTGGATAGAGTATCAAGGATTCAAATATCGAGCATCGAGTATCCATCCACTGTCGGACTCTGCCCAGCGCTACTTGCCTGACAGGCAACCAGTTTTCTACCCAAACGTACTGCCGTTCCATCCCCAGTTGCTCGAAGCTATGTCTGCAAAGTTTACGTAGACTCTATCCGGAGGAATCCCCAGCGATTCCTTCAAAAGCGCACAAAGCCGCTGCGCTATTTTCCTGTTGACGTCGCGGTTCAGGCCGCCGATGCTTCGTACGTCCGCGAAGGCGGAATCTCCCTTTTGCCCGGACATTATCATGGATTCCGTACTTATTGTTACCATGACATACTGTTCGGGTTTTCCGATAGTCTCAGCCAGGATCTTCGACAGGGAAGCAAGCAGCTCATTCCGTTTTTCATCAGGCAGGGCGACCGAAGTCGCCACTTTCATCAGGGGCATTTTGTTCTCCTTCTGTTCTTTGATGTAATGTCAAGAGTCTTGCCACAGAGCGCACAGAGCACAAGCACACAGAGTTTCAAAAGAGTAGGGTGGGCTCTGCCCGCCGAAACGGCAATCGCGGATTGGCAGTCATCCCGGTCGTCTTTATGGTGGGCAAAGCCCACCCTACGGATAACTGAATCGTGCTCGTGCTCAGCGAAGCGGTGCTCGTAATCGTAATCGGAAAGTGGAGAAAACAACACAAGAAATCGATTACGATTACGAGCACGCGCACGAGCACGAGCACGAAAGAATATTGGAATCTTGCAGGAGGCTCAAAATTTAGACAAAGCCAGGGCTGGTAGAACAGATATCTCTTATATATTGAGCCTCTTGCAAAACGTCCTCTTTTGCCCAATCTCTGCGTCAGGCTCAGATTCTAATCCTCACCAGGCTGGGAAGCTAGGAAGCTAGGAAGCCGGGAGGCCGGAAAGCCGGAAACCTGAATCGTTGGGGTTGG
>JAZDGK010000115.1:0-2957 GCA_043806955.1 Pseudomonadota bacterium
TGCGTCCTTCGCCAGTCAGTACACTTTTCGCGTCAACTCACGTGTCATTGCCATGCGCCAATATCTTCAACCAGTTCAATCCCCATCGCTTTCTAACCTTGAACCGTGAACCTTGAAACTGTGAACCTGAGTAGTTACGAAAGGAGAAACAATGGCACAGTCCTCCATGCGAACGGGTGTTGTTGCCGATAGAAGATATCTGGATCATGATCCGGGTCCATACCACGTGGAGAGTCCACAAAGGCTGGAAGCAATATACCGGCTCTTTGAGGAGGGTCCTCTGGAAACATGCGTCCGGATTGAGCCTCGTGCCGCAGCTTTCGAGGAGTTGGTATGGAACCACACAGAAAGGCTCATCAAGCAGATCGCAGCTACTGCCGAAAAGACTGCTTCATATCTTGACCCTGATACCCGGACCTCGGAGGAATCTTACGAGACTGCATTACTTGCGGCAGGCGGGGTTTTTTCTGCCCTGGACGCGATTCTTCAGGGCAGGATTTCGAACGGTTTCGCCCTCGTGCGTCCTCCCGGCCACCATGCGGAAGCAGACCATGCTATGGGATTCTGTCTTTTTAATAATATAGCGCTAGGCGCCCATTATCTTGTGAACCGCTACGGACTTAAGCGAATACTCATAGTCGACTGGGATCTCCATCACGGCAACGGCACGCAGCATTCGTTCTACAGCCGATCGGACGTGCTGTACTTCTCCACTCATCAATTCCCCTACTACCCCGGAACGGGAAACCTCACCGAAACGGGTTCGGGTCCGGGCCAGGGATTTACCGTGAACGTGCCTCTTTCAGGCGGGCAGGGTAATGACGACTATGCGGCCATATTCCGCGACGTTCTTGTCCCGGTGGCCTCTGAATACAAACCGGAGGCCATACTGGTCTCTGCTGGATTCGATATCTATCACCGGGATCCACTCGGTACGATGAAGGTCTCAGAAGAAGGATTTGCGGGGCTCACCCGGATACTGATGGATTTGGCCGATAGCTTCTGCGGTGGGAAGCTTCTCCTGGTTCTCGAAGGCGGCTACAATGTGGAGGGACAGAAAGAATCCGTCCGAAAAGTCATAAGCGAACTGGCGGGAATGACGACATCATCGAAGGATTTCGCCCCCGCAACCGGAGAAACGGCACGTCTGATCAGCCGGGTCAGGGATGTACAGAGAAAATACTGGAAGGGAGTCTAGTCGAGAATCCAGAAGACAGAATCGAGAAGAAATGAAATTACTTAATCAGGAAAGCACGAAAGCACGAAAAGAAAAAGACTGAAATTCGAGGCTTTTGCAAAACTCCATGTCCGGCCCGAATCGTGCTCGTGCTCAGCGAAGCGGTGCTCGTAATCGTAATCGTAGGGTGGAGAAAATGAACAAGAAATCGATTACGATTACGAGCACGCGCACGAGCACGAATAAATATGGGAATTTTGCAAGAGGCTCATTCTTTTCCTGTTTTCCTGCTTTCCTGATTGATGTGTTCTTTTGGAATTCTGGATTCTGAGTCTGACTTCTGGCTTCTGACACTCTACCTGAGCGTATCCGGCGCGAATGTCAGCGTGAGTCCGAGCAGAAGGAGTATCGTCCCCCCGACGAGCTTGTTAAGTCGTGCATACCGCGTTCCTATGGTTCTCCCGGCCGCAAAGGCTGCCAGCCCGAAAATAATGAAATCATCGAGCATAAAAAAGAGATCGTAGAGCAGAATGTAAAGGTAGTACTTGAACGTGGGAAGCCGGCTCAGGGCGAGCACCTGGGTGAACACCGCCGGTATTGCCGATGAGCAGACAAATTCAATGCTGTTTACGACGAAGGCGAGGGATACTATCCCGAACAGGGTCGTTATGGTTTGGGGCGATCTGACGAGTCTTCTCATTCGACTCTGAGTACGTTCCTTTTTATCTCCGCTGCTGAGGTCGCATGCAAGTCCTCCTTTTGTCCGGACGAAATCCCGCACGTTGTTCAGGCCGATTCCAATCGCAACCAATCCTATGCCAAGTGTTAATATGCGGATGTAGCCGATGAGGAAAAAGGCATTAAGCCACGCCGTCATAAAAAGAAAATAGAGTATACCGGAGGCAAAAACGAACGATCCGACAAGGAGCCAGATCTTTCTTCGATCGTTCAGCTCAACTGCAAGACCGATAAGATACCCGAGTGCCCAGAGCGCACAGGGGTTGAAGCCGTCGGCGGTCCCGAGAATAATGGCCAGTACCGGCAGGGTATAGTTATGCGGGTCTATTCTGCCGATAAGCGGCATTTCAATAACCGGTCCTGCCTGATCGTATACCGCCCCGGGCTGACCGTCCAAAAATGATTTCAGAGCTGATTCAATCTCCCTTCCCGTCGTTTCTTTCGAGACAAAGCCCATGAATTGATATCGTCCAAAAAAGGTTGCGGGAACACCGAGCTTTTGCCTTGAAAGACCTGCTCTGTCAGCGTAGGCCATGAGCAGTTGCCGCTCTTCGCCGTTGGATACGTCGTGGTAAGCAAAGGATATCTGAGGGTACTTCTTCTTTAGCATTTGATTGAACCGGATCTGTGCTTTGCAGTGCGGGCATGCGGGATGATAAAAGAAATGGATCTGTACGGTACCTTTGTCCCGTGGTTCGGGGCGGCGGCGGTCTTCAGAAATAAAGACAATTATGCCCACCAGGATAAGCATAACCGTAAGATATCGCTTAAACCTGTCTCGATAGAATGAGACCGGCCATTCTTTGAGGTTCATCTTGATCTCACCACAAAGGCACCAAGAAAACGATTTGTTTCTTCAGTCCACATCCGACAGGCTCCCAGGAATAAGGGCTTGCTCAGAAATAACTCGGCTCTTTATGCATCACAGCTTCAGGCCAGCTTCGTCCGATCCTCAACTGCAAAATCCTCGAAATAGAACGACTATTCCTCCGGTTTTGCAGCCTCGGATCGAACAAATCTGACCTAAATCTGAGCGCCTAAA
>JAZDGK010000116.1:0-3878 GCA_043806955.1 Pseudomonadota bacterium
AAATCCGAAATAGAACTACCCGAGTATCCATTCACCTTTGTCCGTAAAGACCATAAGAGTCGAGTCTATGCGACCTGTTGCCGGATGCTCTATCCTGGTTCCAGGTTCACGGTTCAGAGTTCACGGTTATTTTTGGAACTGTGAACCATGAACCATGAACCAAATCGGTGAACGGTTAACGGTGAACGGTTACCTACCCGATACCTCCTTCCTTTTTTCCTTAAGCAGAGAGAGCATTCATCCGATACGTGGAGTGAATCGCGACTTTTGTCTTTTTTTCATTAGTCTTCAATCTGATTTCAGCGTTGAACAGAGATGATTTGTTAACCGTCAGGAGGATCGGCGATGAAGGGACGCATAGGTAAAAAGGTAAGCAAAGGCTTTTTGGTCGTTCTTGGTCTGTTGTTGATTATGGGAGCGATCGGTTCCTGGGGAAGCGGCTATCTGGTGCAACAGTCCCGCGAGACTTTGGATCTGACTGCGTACGATAACACCCTCATGCAGTTGGAGCTCATGGAACTGAGCTGGTTCGGGGAAGTATCAACCGGACTGAGCGACCAGAACTGCCGGAAGATCAAAGGGGAGACCGATGGCCGTCAATGCGCCGTCGGGAGATTCCTCTACGGCCCGGAGAGAAAAGAACTTGAATCCCGCGTTCCCGGCGCTGCTTCGTATTTTTCCGGCATCGAAGGCCAGCACCTGAGCCTTCATCGTTCTTTGGAGGAGATAAACGCGGCCTTGGCAAGCGGCGATACGGACAAGGCGGCAGAAACCTTCAAGAAGGCGACGGTTCCAAACATGCGCGAAGTTCGGAGCAGACTGCAGGCGTCCCGAAAAGCATTAATGGATCGCGCCTCTTCCCAGTATCAGACATTTCTGAACGCCGCTGCAAGAATAAAAGCGATCAATATCGTGACTCTGCTCGTCAGCCTGGCAATCGGCGCCGGTATCGCTTTTCTGATTCCCCGGGCCATCGCAAAAACCTTGTCAAGAGTTGTGAAAGACTTGCGTACCAATTCAGGCCAAATCTCCGACGCGGTGGTCCAGATCTCAAGCGGCTCGGTGCAAGTGGCCGAAATGACCAGTGAACAGGCTGCTTCTCTTGAGGAGACTACGTCTTCGATTGAGGAAATGGCCACGATGACACGCAAGAATGCTGATAATGCGCAGGAAGCGGCCCGGCTTATGGATGAAACCAAGGACGTGGTCGGCCGCACCGGGCGGCAAATGGAAGAAATGGCGAATTCGATGAATAGAATAGCGAGTCAGGGCGAAGAAGTGAGCAAAATCATCAAGACTATCGACGAAATTGCATTCCAGACAAACCTCCTGGCTCTTAATGCTGCAGTGGAAGCGGCAAGGGCAGGAGAGGCTGGAGCGGGATTCGCCGTAGTCGCAGATGAGGTCAGAAACCTGGCGCAACGGGCGGCGGAAGCTGCCAAGAATACCGCATCGCTCATCGAAGATACAATAAAGAACATTGAGGAAGGGCATGAACTGGTCACCAGGACCCGTGAGGCATTTGACGGTGTGGTCACAAGCGCTCACAAGGTAGCAGAGCTGGTCGGCGAGATCGAAGAAGCCTCAAAAGAACAGGCGCAGGGTATCGGGCAGATTAACCAGACTGTTGCAGAGATGGATAAGGTGGTGCAAAGCAACTCTTCCAGCGCCGAACAATCGGCTTCCGCATCTGAAGAGCTCAATTCGTACGCTCAGGCATTAAAACACGCAGTGACCAAATTAGCCGGTTTTGTGGGTATGGCCGATACGGAGGGGGACGCGATAAAGCCCAAGAAAATGACTGCCCCGAAGAGGAAGGACGAAAAGCTCCTTCCAAGAACCGGGCCGAGACAGAAAAAACAGGCCCCGAAACCTGAATCCAAGAAGATGGTTAAACCGGAAGAAGTGATCCCATTCGACGACGATGAGGAATCCTTCGGGAGTTTCTAACCCCCGGGTGAGAGATTCAATGGAAAGGGCCTGCTGACCCATGAGGTGTGGCAGGCCCTTTCGTTTCAGTCCCGACATTTCTTGACCGCATATTCTTTAATGAGGTATAATAAGCTCTTGCAAAAGTTCCGTCGTTGCTTCGTGCTCTCACTCGTAATCGATGCTCAGGTTGCGGGTTACGAGTTAACCTCATAAAAACACTTTCATTCTTCTGGTTCCGCGTTTTCAGGTTTTTTTGACCCGAAACTCGGAACTCGGAACACGAAACAGAGTTTTGCAAGAGGCTCCCAGACCAAATTCTTGGACTCAGAAATCTTCATGCTTTCCTCGGGATCGAGTATTCTAATCCATATTTGCTGTGCCCCTTGCACGATCCATCCTTTGAAAATACTGCGCGGGGGTTCTGCCAGGATAACGGGTTTTTTTTATAATCCCAACATACACCCCTATCTTGAATTCAAGAGACGCCTTGATACTTTGAAAGAGTATTCCGCCCAGACAAACCTGTCCGTCATTTTCGAAGAAGACTATGGTATGAGGGATTTCCTTCGCCTGGTTGTCGGTCATGAGGACGACAGATGCCGTTCGTGCTATGCAATCCGTCTTCGCAAGACTGCAGAGACAGCGAGAGAAAACGGCTATTCCGCATTTACGACGACGTTGTTATACAGCCGTTACCAGAAACATGACCTTATCATCAGTATTGCAGAGGATATGTCAAGGCAATACGCCGTTCCGTTCTATTACCATGATTTTCGTCAGGGCTGGGAAGAAGGTATTTCGGAAGCCAAGGCATTGAAGCTCTATCGCCAGCCGTATTGCGGGTGCATATACAGCGAAGAGGAACGGTACTGTAAAAAGCTTCGGAGAGCCTCCCAGGACTGCCCATTACCCATAAGTCCTCCATAGCAACATGAGTCGCCCGAATTGTCTTCCCCTCGCCCCCGTTTTCGGGGGAGAGGGCAGGGTGAGGGGGCCTGACAAGGCCGGTTCCCCCCTCACCTCGATCCTCTCCCCCAGGATGGTGGAGAGGATGTAAAGTCGTTAATTCAACAGCATACAGGGCGCACTGACGTCAGTGACGCTATGCATGACTTAAGGGTAAAGGGCAGTCCTAGGAGGCTGTCGGACTTTGGCAAAGCAAATATGAACGGATTCTCTCAACTGGGTAAACTTCTGGTTCTTTTCGGACTGGTCATTGCCGTAATCGGGCTCATTGTTATCCTTGGGGGAAGGGTTTCGTGGCTCGGGCGTTTACCTGGTGACATCTATATAAAACGAAAGAATTTCACCTTCTATTTCCCGCTGGCTACAAGCCTGCTTGTCAGCCTCATCATCACCTTGATCCTTATGCTTTTTCGCCGAAAATAGCGTGGAAGCCTCCTAATGGCAATACTGTTGAATTAAGCCGGGGCTGGAAAACATTAAGTGTGGCACATGCATCACGCTCTGAGCAACAGGGATTTGGACTCAGGCATCCTTAATTCAACAGCATTGCTCCTAATGGCCTTGTTTACGAGTAACCGTTCACCGTTATCCGTAAGAACCTGAAAAGCGCGAGGGACGTCTTTTCGGTTCACCCCGTGAAATAATCTGATGGCATCTCCAACGCCCCTGAAATGGTCTGGGCATTCAACAGCCCCCGGAATTAGTGAGCGTTTATTTCACAGGGTGAACGGTGAACGGTGAACGGATACGATTACGAAGGGCATGTCTTGACTTATTGGGGTTCGATGGTTACTATTCGAGCAACTGTTTGATTGTCGTTGGTTAAGGGCTTGCTCAGCAATAACTCGGCTCTTTATGCATCACAGCTTCAGGCCAGCTTCGTCCGATCCTCAACTGCAAAATCCTCGAAATAGAACGACTATTCCTCCGGTTTTGCAGCCTCGGATCGAACAAATCTGACCTAAATCTGAGCGCCTAAA
>JAZDGK010000117.1:0-31617 GCA_043806955.1 Pseudomonadota bacterium
TCACCACCTGTGTCAACGCCCCGAAAATATAGAATACACAGCCTACACCCATCAGAATCATAATCATGGTGAAAATTCGTCCAGCAGGACTGAGAGGATGGACTTCGCCAAAGCCAACCGTGGTTAAAGTGATAATGGTCATGTAGAGAGCATCTTGAACCCCCCAGTGTTCGAGGAACATATAGCCATTCGTACCAAAGGCGATGATGGCGATGAGAATGGGAATGCCAAGCAGAAGTTTCCTAAAATGAATCATAATAACCGTTCACCGTTCACCGAATTGGTTCATGGTTTTCTGCTATCAGCTATCAGCTATGAGCTAATTGAGTGGCCGAATAACGGGCTGGTCGATACTCGATATTTGCTGGTTCCAAGCTCACGGTTTACAGTTCCAAATCTAACCGTGAACTCTGAACCGTGAACCCCGTGAAATAATCAGATGGCATCGCACGCCCCATGAAAGAGTCTGCGCATTCAACAACTCCTGGAATCTGTGAGCATTTATTTCACCGGGTGAACCTGGAACCAGCATCTAACGATCGTTCACCGAAGGAATGCTTTTATGGTTTTTACGGACAACGGTGAACGTTTATGCTTGTATCAGGCCGGTATGATCGGGGGCTTTACTCCGTGGAAGAAGAGCCAGGAGATAACCAATGCCACCCAGATAATGAATCCGAACAGACAGATTACATAGACTGCAGCCAGTCTGCCGATGCCTTCTTCCCAGAGTTTTTTGAAATTCGAGATTATACCGATCGTGAAGAATGTGAAGACAAAAAACAACACCCTGAACACATTTCCCTCTTCCGTTACTGTCTTGGCAGCCGACATCACCGCCCTCGGCTCTTTCACTTCCGCTTTTAATTGCGCAATTTTCTCCTTGGAATTCTCAATTTCTTGATTGAGAGCGGCTGCCATTGTGGGATTTGTGGTCGAAGAAAGATCTTTTTCTGCGGATACGATACCCTCATCGAGACTCCTGATTTCCTTGTCAACGGGGCCGAGCCGTGCTCCGGCCGGCAGACAAACAGCAAGAAGAAGGAAGAAGGTCAGCACATACCCGATAACGAATTTGGGGAATCGGTACCAAATCTCTCGCGCCCGGATTCTCTCGCCCGGTTTGCATTCAATCTTCGTGCACCATATTATGGCGAGTACAAAGGCCCATATCCCAATAAACACATCAATAAACATCTTAACGGTTGTGGAGGTCATTGTGATCCAACCCTCCTGGTAGTTTATGCCCGCTGCTGAAAGGGCTTTGGCCCTTATCAGCGCATCGGTAATGGCGCCACTGGCCACTGCACCCCCATCCGTTTTTACAGCCAGGGCCATCCATGCCCCCGCCACCAGAGGTTCCGTCCAGAGAAAAGCCTGGGCCAGAAAGGGCAGGAGTATCATCTCGACAACGGCAAAGATTACCACCAGGGAAGAGACCATAATCGGAACTACGGGACGCGCCCTGATGGCCGCGCCGGTGGCTATAGCCGCCGAAACCCCGCAGATCGATATGCCGGAGGCAAGGGGAGCAGCCCATTCTTTACTGAATTTAAAGTACTTGCGGGCCACGAAGTATACAACAGCCCAGTATATGAGATACGCCTCCACAATGGCACAGAGGCCCCGGAACATAACGTTCGTCGCCAGACTCAAAGACTCCGCCGCCTTCAACCCGAGGCCCGCGCCCATTATAACAATAGCAGTCTTAATATACAGTTCGGGACGTGAGGCATCTTTCAGCATCTCCGAAAGGCGCGGGAAAAAATTACCCACGATGAGCCCCCCTATTAGAGCAATAATGAATCCCGCCTCTCCGGTCAGGCTCATTGCCCAAGGTATGCCATAATTCTCCAATTCATTTTTCGTCGCAGCGATGTAGGCATAATGTCCCAGGAACCAGCATACATAACTCATCCAGAATATAACGGTGAATCCGACTACAAATTTCTTCACGCTTGTGCCTAATAATCTCGCGCCGATGCCCATTACGATCATCATGGCAAAATATGTGAGGAACAAAGACAAGATGCCTGATATCCCCTTCTTCTCATACTTATCCCCAACGTGCAGCGCAGATGTATCCTCTTTCACCGCAACGGTTTCTTCTTTGCCATCCGACTTCTTCAGGGTTATCTTTTCGCCGTCAATCTTTGTTATCTCACCTTTTATAGTCGCATAGTTCTTCGAGACTGCAGTTACTGCTTTTGATGAGTCGATCCAGATCTTAGTCTTGACGCCCCATCCGAGAATATCGACACCTTCAAAAACACCAAGGGAAAGGACAAAAATAAAGAGGCCCAGGAATAAGGCAAGCCAGTCTTCACTAATACCCCTTTTGTTTTCTTCCATAGGATGCACCCCTTTCCGACAGTCTTGGACTCCAGGAGCCTGTGGGACTTGGGAGCCGTTCTCCCACTTCCTCGCGACGATCCCCTCTGCCTGTGCGGACACGCAGACAGGTAAGGATGCGTTACGAAATAAGTGTTACAAGATTGCGCCGGATTTTGGGCTGTATTCAAGGCTGCTTAAGGGGCGAGCATACTGATGTATGTGACCCCTTAAGCAACGCAGAATACGGCCCAAAAGACTAGCAAGATGTGGCAGTTATTTCGTAACGCATCCTAAGTCCGACAGACTCCTAGTGTGGAACTAATAATGTGTCCAAAAGTTATCTGAGATGAATAAGAAAAGTCAAGTCTTTTTGTTGACCCCAAACCCACCTGCCTTATTTGATTCGAAGGGTCACGTTACAGCGAAATGGTTGTGGAATTCAATCCGCACGGGCGGTGGATTGACCATGGACGATAGACCACAGACGACAAAAGAAGCACGAATCGGGTATCCGACTGACGTTGCAAATTACAGGAAATACAGTCTCTTACAGTAATCCTCGGGCCTTACATTATCAGAATATATATTGACTCCCGGTCCGTGAGACCCTAACATAGTATCAAACTGGAGAAGCTCTTGCAAAAGCCTCAGTTTCACTTCGAGCACCTGTGCTCCTGATCGACGTTCCGGTTGCGGGTTACGGGTTAAGAACCGCAAAGATGTTCATTTTTTCAGGTTCCGCGTTCTGGGCTATCTTAACCCGGAACTCGGAACAGAATTTTGCAAGAGCCTCTCTATTGACATCTAATCCCATTTTGCCATAGGCTTTCGGATAATGTTTTTGGGAAGGCAGCAGGGAGGGGATAGTACCTGTTCGTACATCCCCGACCGATAACGCACCCAAAAGCTTTATCTGGAAGTCTATAGTATGGCGGCGGCTGGAGTTGAAGCTTCTTCCCAAATTGTCTTGGTTTCCAGATTATTGATGCGGAGTTGATTATGGGGCTGATCAAGGTTGCGATTGTCGGCATCGGTAATTGTGCCAGCGCTCTTCTGCAAGGGATCGAGTATTACCGGAATGCATCCGAAGATCAGGCGATCGGGCTCCTCTATCACGATATCGGCGGCTACAAACCAGGTGATGTCGAAGTCGTTGCCGCCTTCGATATCGATGCCCGCAAAGTAAACCAGCCATTAGGGAAAGCTGCGCTGGCCTATCCCAACTGTACCAAAATTGTATGGAAGGATTTGAGCCGGTATGGCGTCATCGTCTCCATGGGTCCTGTTATGGACGGGGTTGCGCCACATATGGAGAATTATCCTGAAGAAAGGCGTTTCGTAGTTTCAGATACGCCGGCGACCGACATCATGGCCGTTCTCCGGGAAAGTGGGGCAGAGATTCTGATCAATTACCTGCCCGTTGGATCTGAAGAAGCCGTGAGGTTCTATGCCGAATGTTGTCTCGATGCAGGCGTCAGCCTCATAAACTGCATGCCGGTCTTTATTGCTTCCGATCCTGAATGGGCTGATCGATTCAAGCAGAAAGGCATTCCAATAGTGGGTGATGATGTAAAGTCTCAGATGGGAGCGACAATCATCCATAGATTGCTGGCAAAACTCTTCGAAGAGAGGGGCGTAAAGCTGGATCGTACCTATCAGTTGAACGTGGGCGGCAATACGGATTTCTTAAATATGCTCAATCATGATCGTCTCCGAAACAAGCGGATTTCCAAAACTGAAGCAGTACAATCTCAGCTCGATATCCCTTTGCAGTGGGAAAATATCCATATCGGACCTTCCGACTACGTCCCATGGCAACTGGATAACAAGGTCTGTTTTCTCAGAATGGAAGGGCGTGGATTCGCCGGGGTCCCGCTTGAACTCGAGATCAGGCTCTCCGTAGAAGACTCGCCCAACAGCGGCGGCGTGGTCATAGATGCCATCCGGTGCTGCAAACTTGCGCGCGACAGAGGCATTTCAGGCTCTTTGCTCTCCATATCAGCTTGCACAATGAAACATCCCCCCAAACAGTATCCGGACCTTATTGCACACCAGATGCTCACGGAGTTCATAAACGGCGAACGTGAGCGATGATTAGTCACAGACTCGGGCATAGACTTGATCCATGGTTCAAGGGCCTTTTTTCGAAACTGGATTCATGGAGAATCCGCCCCGACCATCTGACCGTAGTGGGAGCCATATCATCCTTGCCGGCTATTCTTCTTTTTGGGCACGGCACAAGTCCCTGGGCCGGAATCGCCCTGCTGGCATCAGGATTTTTCGATTTACTTGACGGCGCCTTTGCCAGAATGCAGGGCAAAGTCACCGCCTTCGGCGGTTTCCTTGATTCAGTGCTCGACCGGTACGTCGACCTTGGGGTATTGGCGGGCATAGCTTACCGTTACGGGACGATTGACGATGACGCTCTCCTTGTCTTGACCCTCATAACTATGGTTGGAACCGCGCTCGTGCCCTATTCTCGCGCCAGGGCTGAACTGATTGTGCCGCGATGCTCGATTGGCATAGCGGAAAGACCCGAACGAATAATCATTCTCGCTGCCGGAAATATCCTTAATGTATTGCCGACCGCTATGTTAATTCTGGCCGTAATTACTCATGTTACCACTCTCCAAAGAATTAATTACGCTAAGAGAAAATCTTCGAAACCTTAGGGACAGCTCCACGTAAGGCTGGTTCCAGGTTCACGGTTCCAGGTTCACGGTTAAACTTGGAACTGTGAACTCAGAACCATCAAGTTCGTAGTTCGTAGGTTGGGTTGAGCAAGGCGAAACCCAACAAGAAACTCTTTTTTCCGGGTAGACTTCTCGTAAACCATTGTGCTAGTATCGCTATGGGTCGTTCACCGTTGACCGTTCACGGTTCACCGAAAGGGCCTGCGATAGACTACTTATGGACAACGGTCAACGGAAACTAACCCGTAACCCGTAACCCGTAATATTCCGCAATCTGAAATCTGAAATCCGAAATGAGGTAACCCGTACCTCGAAAAAGGAGTGATCAAGTTGAGAGTTCGAAACTGGATGGTAAAGAAAGTGACTACTATCAGCAAAGATGCCAGTGTTCAGGAAGCGCTGAGGCTCATGCAGAAGTATTCGATTCGCCATATGCCTGTTGTGGGAAAGAAGGACAGCATAGTCGGTCTGGTAACTGAAAGTAACTTGCGGCAATTTTTACTGCTGTCCATGGTGGAGAAGATTTCCGTTCGAGACGTTATGATCGTCAACCCCATAACCATCGATGCGGACGATACCATAGAGCAGGCTGCAAGCCTTATATACAGGAGAAAAATCGGATGTCTGCCCGTGGTTCAGGACGGTAGCCTGGTTGGGATTATTACGGTAACGGATATTCTGGGTGCGTTCATAGAGATCATGGGACTGCTGAGAGCCAGTTCACGTATCGACCTGGCATTCAAAAACAAAGAGGGATCGATCGACGACATTACCAAGACGATCAAGGAGAAAGGAGGCGAGATAATCAGTATAGGAATTCAGGGTAAACTGCCCGGCAAAAGGATTCACAATATAAGGCTTGAGAAGACTGATCTTGGCCCGATTGTAACGGCCCTGGAAGAAAAAGGATACGAAATCGTCTCAGTGGCAAATTGAAGCGACTTAAGAAGCTAGAAGGCTTGAAGGCTGGGACGCCAGGAAGCCGGAGGAAGGAGCCAACCCCAACGATTCAGCTTCCCGGCCTCCCAGCTTCCCAGCTTTCCACCCTGGTGAGGATTATGACCCGGGCCTGACCAGAGACTGGGCAAAGAGAGACATTTTAAAGGCTCCTCGGTCAGTTGTTGTAGAAAATCTTGTATTGCTCAAGATAGAGATCGGAGTCGGCCTGGGTCATTATCTGCTTCTTTATCTTCCTTTCGAGAAGTTCAATATTCCTTGTCTCTTCACTCAACAGGAAATCACAAATGTCGGGATGGACCGAGACAACGATCTTGGGCGAGAGTACGTCGGCCGATTCTCTCTCAATCTTTCTAAAAATCTCATAGGATATGGTGCGTTTCGACTTAAGGAAGCCCTCCCCGTCGCAGTAGAAACAAGGCTCGCACAATAGTCGGTTCAAGCTTTCCCTTGTCCTTTTCCGCGTCATCTCGATTAAGCCGAGTTCAGACATCTTTAGAATGTTCGTCTTGCTTCTGTCCTTGCGCAGTGCCTCGCGCAATGCATTAAAGACCTCCTCTCGATGCGATTCCTTTTTCATATCTATGAAATCGATGATGATCAGACCCCCGATATTACGAAGCCGCAACTGATAGGCGATCTCTTTGACGGCCTCCAGATTCGTTTTCAGAATCGTCTCTTCAAACTGACGTTTGCCGACAAAGCGTCCTGTATTCACATCGATAGCCGTAAGGGCCTCGGTCATTTCTATAACAATATAGCCCCCCGATTTCAGCCAGACTTTCTTCCCCAAGGCCCGGGCCGTCTCCACTTCGATGCCGTAAGCGTCAAAGACCGGAGTCGTGTTCGTATACATCTCTACAGCCGGTTTAAGATGCGGTGCAAAATTCTCAACGAAATCAACCACTCTTTGGTATTCTTCTCTGGAGTCGATTACCAGACGATCCACTTCCCTCGCGAAGAGATCGCGAGCAGCCCGAAGTGTTATGTCCAAATCCTCATAAATCAAAGAAGGAACAGGGGCTGAAGCCGTCTTTTTTTGGATAATTCCCCATAATTTGACCAGAAAGTCCATTTCCGACTGGATTTTGGCAGCATCAACCCCATCGCTCGCCGTGCGGGCTATAACGCCGAAACCCGGTTGCTTGACGCTGTCGATAATCTCCTTCAAACGATTCCGTTCGTTTTCACTCTCGATTCGACGCGATATCCCTATATGTTCCGCCATCGGCATAAGCACAAGGTTACGCCCGGGAAGAGTTATATATGACGTCAACTTGGCCCCTTTAGTTCCTAACGGCTCTTTGGCTACCTGAACCAGGATATCCTGACCTTGATGAAGGAGATCCTCAATATTGAGCGGCACGGCTTCGTATTTCTCTGCAGCCTCCTCTCCAGGCTGTTCCGCGGCATCGCTTTCACTTTCACTTTCAGCATAACTCAACATCCTCTCATAATCGGCAACTTGATTGTAAATATCGGTTACGTACAGAAAGGCTGTACGTTCCAGACCGATATCAATAAAGGCGGCCTGCATGCCCGGAAGCACCCGGGTGACTTTGCCCTTGTATATATTGCCCACTATGCTCCTCTCCAGGCTGCGCTCTATGTAGAACTCCACGACAGAACCGCTTTCCAGCAGGGCGACCCGTGTCTCGTATGGTGATGCATTTATGATGAGTTCTGAGGGCATAGTCAAACCTCTTACTGATTCATTTTTGACGCAGATAAACGCAGATTTTCAGGATTGGGACTTCTTTTTCTGCGTTACGCCCTAAGGAGTCTGTCGGACTTAGGGGATCGTCACGAGGAAGTGGAGGAACGAGGCCAAATATTCACGAATTTTAGGCGCATAGTGTTGCTATGCAACGAACATTCGGGGATATTTGGGCCGTTCCCCCCACTTCCGCAGTAGATCATCCCTAAGTCCGACAGGCTCCTGAGTCTATCCCATTTTTTCAGGACGCTCCGGCAGTTTGACGATACGAAGCTCCAGAATATCTGTATCGGACAGATTGAAAACATGCTTTAGGATCTCCGCAGGTTTGGCCCCGGCCGCCTGGATGTCAGCGACGGACAGGGTAATGGTCTGCCCGTCTATGTACTCGATATTCTTGACCAATAGCCTGATATCAACAGTCCGGATACGATCCTTCCTGTCCTGGCTTATGGGATACTTTTCCGCAGATAGAAAGTGTTCTATTGCCGGAGCGACAAAAACGCCGGAAGAGGACCTGACTATATAGTGAGTCACTCCGCCGGCCGGAACAGCCCCGGTTGTCTTTTCCACTTTGTATACAACGAATCCTTCGGGCAGTTCTTCCTGGACCGTCTCTTTCAGACGCGATATCCCGACATGCCCTTCAATTTCCAGGTCTATGTATTCAGCAAGACTTTCGGTCCCAACCGGAAGGGCCGGACTGAAAACAATCTTCGGCATCGGATGGAACCCCTGCGAATAGCTTAGATTGAGTCCGATTCGCCTCAGAGCCCGGCTGAAGATTCTAGTCAGTTCCAAATGACCCAGAAAACGTGCGCTCTCCAACTTGCCATAGTGTATTCGAAGCAGCAGTGGTTCGCCATCCCTCTCCTCAGTTTTCATCGGACTATACTGGGGAACAAAGGAGGGGGAAAGCCTCATTTTTCTTTCTTTCCCGTTACACACGCCGCAGAGAACGCATCCTGCGGTCCTGCAATCCGGCGTCATCTCGCCTGCAACCGCTTTGTTTGCCTCTCCCAGCAGGAACTCACGGGAGACCAGACAGTCGATATGCGACCAGGGCAGCGACTCTTCGTATCCGCGCGCTCTCAGATAGTGGTCGAGATCGATACCGGTTTCTTCCGCTGCACGGCGCCAGCGGGAAAACTGGAAATAATCTCCCCACCCATCGAGTCTGCACCCCACTCCATACGCATATTCGATGAAACGAGCAAGTTTGCGATCACCTCTTGCAAAGACCCCTTCCAGAAAACTCTGCTTTGGATCATGCCATTTGAGCTCTATCTGACGGCTCCGTAACTTCTTCCTGATGTGATCGAGCCGATTCCGGCTCTCTTCAATCCCAACCTGCGGCTGCCATTGAAACGGAGTATGCGGTTTCGGCACAAAAGTCGATATCCCCAGATTAATGTGGCAGCGTCTGGAACTCCCTCGGCCGCAATCAAGTACCCTCATAGCCAGTTCGGCTATCCCATCGAGATCTTCCGATCTCTCCGCAGGCAGTCCGATCATGAAATAGAGTTTTAGAAGGTTCCACCCGGCGCCAAACGCTTCCCTGGCTGTTTCCAGGAGATCCTGCTCCGAGATATTCTTATTGATAACCGCACGCAATCTGGCCGTGCCCGCTTCCGGCGCGAGTGTGAATCCGGTCTTCCGAACGCGTTTTATCTCGGCCATGATCTCCGGGGTAAGAGTTCCCACCCGCAAGGAGGGCATTGAAACGGCCACATGGTCCCTGGAGTGCCGGTTCATGAGGGCCTTGAGCAGGGGCTGGAGATTCCCATAATCCCCCGTGCTCAGAGACAAAAGCGATATCTCTTCGTACCCGGTTTCGGAAAGGCATTTTTCCGCTAATCCAAGACAGGTCTCCGCTTTCCTTTCGCGAACCGGCCTGTAGATAACGCCGGCTTGACAAAAACGACAACCACGGGTGCATCCGCGGGATATTTCCAGACTGATCCGGTCATGGACGGGTTTGGCATAGGGGACTACCGGCCTTATCGGAAAGGCGGCCCGGTCCAGATCCGCGACAATCCTCCGCCTGATCACATCCTGATTGGAGCCTGAGGATTCACAAAAAGAGGGCACATACATGCCTTCAATACCGGAAAGGTCTCTCAAAAGAAGGCGCTTGTCTCCGCCGCCTTCTTTCCAGCGCCCATATGTTTCGGCGATTTCGATTACAGCTTCTTCTCCGTCGCCGATAAGAAAGGCGTCGAAAAAATCCGCAACAGGCTCAGGGTTAACCGCACAAGCCCCCCCCCCGATGATTAGAGGCCAATCACTGTCTCTCTTTTCGGCATAAAACGGGATGCCGGCCGTATCGAGCACGGTCAGGACGTTCGTATAACAGAGTTCATACGGCAGAGTAAAACCTATGATGTCAAAGTCCTTCAGCGGCGTGCCTGACTCAAGCGATAACAGAGGATGTTTCCTGTCGCGCAGCAAAGCCTCCAGATCGGTATCAGGAGCGAAAGCCCGCTCGGCAAGGAATTCTTCTCTGCTGTTTAATATATGATAGAGAATAGCCAATCCCAGGTGAGACATTCCCACATCATAGAGATCGGGGAATACGAGCGCAACTCGCACCTTGGCGCCATCCCAGTCCTTGTGAACGGAGTTTATTTCCGTCCCAAGGTATTGGCTTGGTTTTCTGACTTTTGCAAGGAAGGGATATGCCAATACAGATTCCTTTTTTCAAAGATGAAACATGCCGGGGCTCTTGCAAAAACTCTGTTCCGAGTTCCGGGTTTCGGGTTAAGAAAACCAAAAACGCATGACCCGAGAAATGAAAGGGTTTCTATGATGCTAACTCGCAACTCGTAACGCGAACATCGATTGCGAGTACGAGCACGAAGCAAAAACGGGACCTTTGCAAGAGGCTCATATCGAATGAAAATTATCAGAAAAATCCAAGATTAGCAACCAGTTAGCCGTAACCGTTCACCGTTCACCGTTGACCGTTCACCGAAAAGACGTTTTTCGCACGGGGCGGTGGCCGAAAAGCGGGCTCCATACTCGATATTCGGTGGTTCACAGTTCCAAATTCTTAAAAACCGTGAACGCTGAACCGTGAACCTGGAACCAGTATCCAGTATCCAGTATCAGGTCGCAAAGACTCTTACGGTTTGTACGGACAACGGTGAGCGGACAACGGTGAACGTTTACAGCCGCTCTCAAGAGAAGCTGTAGAACGTCTGGTCCCGGTTCAAGTTGCGGCAGCTTTCTTCTTCAATAACAACCATATCCTCCAGCCTGACGCCACCCCGGCCCGGCAGGTAGATCCCTGGCTCAACCGTCACGACCATCCCGGGTTTCAGTCGATCCCTGGAAAGAGGACCGAGCCGCGGGGCCTCGTGTACTGCCAGACCTACGCCGTGACCGAGGGCATGCCCGAAAGCATCGCCGTAGCCGGCACTTTTAATGATCTCGCGGGCGGACCTGTCAGCGTCTACGCCCTTTATCTCGGCCTTTAGGGCCTCAATTGCCGCAACCTGCGCCTCTCGCACGATCCGGTAGATCTCTGCCAATTCAGGAGGCGGACTTCCAAGAAAAACAGTGCGCGTCATGTCCGAGCAGTAACCGTTCAGCCGCATTCCCATGTCTATGATAATCGGTTCACCCCCGCCGATCTTACGATCGGTCGGCACGGCATGTGGCTTGGCCGCATTCGGACCGGAAGCAACAATGGATTCAAATGAGAGATCGTCTGCGCCCAGTGACCGGGCCACTCGTTCGATCTCCCAGGCTGCTTCCTTCTCTGTTATGCCCGGTCTCAGAACCCGCATAATCTCGGCGAAGACTCTCTCATTCAAATGGACGGACTTCTCTATTTCGGAAATCTCAGGGGCGGTTTTGATTGCTCTCATCTTTTCGACTGTGTCTTTGGTCGAAATGAGCTTTAAGTCCGGTATGTTGTCAAGGCTTTCATAAGTAGATACCAGTAGATGCGAACTCTCAATGCCAAAACGGCGCATCCTGTATCTTCTTGTGAGGCCGGCAATAGCCCTCTTATAGCCCCGTTTTACAACCACGACTTCAAACCCGGGTGCTTCTTCGCGTGCCTCCAGTTCGTAACGACTGTCGGTAAGAAGAAAAAGTCGGTTTGCGGAGATTAGAAGGAATCCGGAGGTCTCGGACGGATGAGTATCCCTTGCCGAAAAGCCGCTGAGATAGCGCCGGTTCTCCGACCCGGTAACGAGAAAGGCGTCAAGCCGCTTTCTTGCCAATGTCTTCCGGACCTGAGCTATTCGTTCCTGGTAATCAGGCTGCATAAACCTCCGTTTTCACCGCCTGGTACTTTTCATTCCCACCTTCACACCTTCGCAACTTCCCACCCTCTATCCTTCCGGCGCCGAGCAGGACCTTCACTGTCTTATCCACATAAGAAAAGATTTTCTCTGCGTTCTCAGCGTGCTCCGCGGTGAATCTTTTTTGGTTGCGGCTGCGCAGAGTTCAGGTGGAGCGGAGGATATCTTTCTGCTCTTCGAGCAACCGGTTGAAGTGTTCGCCTATCTCGGTCGAGACCTGCAGCATCTGCTCCTGGAGCTGGGGTTGGTCTTCAACGTCAATCTCTGCCTTCATACGAAGCTGCTGGCCGAGTTGCTGCTCCAGATTCTCCATTTTTGTTTCAAGCTGGCTTGACAGTTGCCGGCCGGCATCCTCCATGGCCCGGCGATAATGTCTGAAGACCTCCTCTATGTAGCCCAAAGCCTTTTTAGCTCTTGTGTTGTTCTTCTTCAGTTTCTGGAGACCATTCATGGCCCTGTTTGAGTTCTCTTCGGATTCATCGTCCCGGGGAAGAATAATGTTGCGCAGCAAGGTCTCCTTCATTCCTTTTTTGACTTGCGCCCGTGACGCACTTGGTTGCGATTCAAGCAACTCGATAAGATTCAGTTCTTCTTCACGCAGGTACCGTGCCGCCAGGCGCCTGCCTTCGTCCAGGTACATGCCGGCCTTAATCTCCTCACCTGTGGCTCGGCCGAATTTTTCGGCCCTTTCCATAGCTTTTTCCAATGCGCTCTTGATCTCTGCCATTCATGGACCTCTTCTCTTTGAATTCAGCCGGAAGCACTTCACATCTCCGGCGAAACGATCTTTCCTCGCTGGTTTTCACCCGCCCGGAAAAGCCGGACGAGCAGGCGGTAGGATGCTGTGTGTCCTGATTTTTTCTTATAGCTGGCTGAAAGCGTTCATCCGGAAACACCCGTTTCCGGATGAACGCTAACTATAGCACGAATCGTAAGGAGGCCAAAGGCTTTTGTGGAATCACCGGCATCCGCAGGGGCCCTATCTTCCTTCTATTTTCTCCTGAACAGAGTAACGCTCTCTATGTGGTACGTCTGCGGGAACATATCCAGGGGTTGAGACTGGACAGGAATGAATCCTGCTCTGTTCAAGTGGGCCGCGTCTCGGGCGAGCGTGGCTGGATCGCAGGATATGTAAATGATCCTGGCAGGCTGTAATCCTGAAATCTTGTCGATTATGCCGGCACAGCCCGACCTGGGGGGATCCATAATGACCAAATCCAATTTCTTACCGGCTTTAATGAGCTTGTCCAGACCGCTTTCAACCTCTTCTTCCAGAAACACTGTATTCTTAATCCCGTTTTCTGCTGCGTTGAGGAGAGCGTTCTTTATGCTCAGAGTGTTTCTTTCTATGCCTGTTACCTCCCGGACTTGTGGAGCCAAAGGCAAAGCAATGTTCCCCATGCCGCAAAAGAGGTCCAGTACCGAATCGTCCCGGGAGACATCTGCCCATTTCATGACCGTGGCAATGAGAGCCTCATTTTGCACAGGATTCACTTGAGAGAATACGCCTGGGCAAAGGAGATACCGAACAATGCGGCCACCCGCCAGCCTGCACGAATACCTCAATGATCCTTCGAGAAGGACTCCGGTTTTCCCGGAAAACGACGTCGATTCTCTCACGCACAGGCCCTTGATGTGAGATACATTAGATATGCCATCCGATCCAATTGCAGCCAGGTTGGTGAACTGCCCTTCGACAAGCAGTGTGGCGATCCCCTTACCTTCTTCCTCGCTCACGGCTATCTCCAGGCCCGTAAGCTGTCTCGTGGCAGCCGGAGATAAGATCCCGATCAACTCTTCATGGATCAGGCGCACTAATGGGTGGGCAAGCAGACAGCTCTCGATTCCTATTATCTCATGCGACCCTTTTGAGAAAAAGCCGATGGTGCCGCTTCGGGCCTGGAATCGAACCCGATTGCGGTAGCCAAAAGGCACAGGGCAGGACAAAACAGGCAAAATATCACATTTCACCCGGCCTATTCTGGTCAGAGTCTCTCTAAAAATCTCTTCCTTGAACCGGACCTGTCCCTCGTAGGAGATGTGCTGCCATTGACAACCTCCGCACGCCCCGAAGTGTCTGCACTGAGGGGCCGTGCGCATAGGCGATGGGCTCACGATCTTTTCCAGAATCGCTTCCCGGTACCCCTTCTTTTGGAGCCCCAACCGCACTTCTACAACCTCACCGGGGATGGTGTCAGGGACAAATACAACCTGCCCGTCGATTCGTCCCAGCCCCTTTCCGCCGTGTACAAGACGCTCTATTGTAATTCGCTGCAGACCGTTCATCGTTCACCGAGAAAGTTTATTTGGTTTGTTTAGTTTGTTTGGTTTCCCTATTCACTCCCCTTAGCCTTAGCCTTCCGCACTCCGCGTTCCGCATTTGAAAGTGCCTAAAGTGCACTAAAGTGCCTAAAGTTAAGGATACCGTCGATTCTGTTTTTTATTCTGCATCTTTGTTTCCCAACTTCACACCTTCTCACCCTCCCAAGTTCCACCCATTCCCCATTCCCCATTCCGCAATCAATTCATCCCGCCATCCATTCTTTGCCGGCCTTTTCAATTTCCATGAATATTCTACCCCGGCTGAAGATCCGGACGTCGCCCGTCGATTCCGAAATGACCAGAGCCAATGCATCGGTTAGCGCAGTAATACCCGCAGCAGCTCTATGTCTTGCTCCGAGACCCTTCGGGAATTCCATATCCTCCGCAGAAGGCTTAAGATGTCGACCCGCAGTAAGGATAACACCATCGTCACGCACTACAAATGCCCCGTCAATGGAAGCAAACTGCCGGATGGTTTCCTTGAGCAGAGGATCCATTATATTTCGTTCGTCCTCCCGTACCCCGGCAAACGGGTTTATGACGATTTGACTCGATAGATCGAGCACTTTCTCATGATCCCCCAGAATAAAGATAGTGCCAAGAGGCCTCCCCTCCTTTCCTTCCTCTGCCAGTTCCAGAACCAGGGTCAGCAGTCTGTCAAAGACGTGAGGCGTCTCGATTTGAGCAGTTATTTCCAAGCCCTTGGAGAAGAAGAGTTCAAATTCACGATTCATATCGAGAACCATCAAATGGTCAAAAACCCCCAGCTTAGGTGACCCGGAAAGACACACCAGCCGGTCCTCTCTTTGAATAATTCCTTTGGAAAGGGCGAGCATTAAAGCTACTTTGATCTGGCTGACGCGTGTCAGATTTGCATAAGGGACTTTGATTATTCTGTCTTCGGCCTCTTTCAGGAGTCCAAGGTCGTCGATTACGCCCTGGCTTCTGGCGGCCAGAATGCAGCAACTCTCCTTTATCAGGCTTTCCATTTTCTCAGGAGACTTGATAATATCGATATAAAGCAGAACGGCTGTCGCCCCTATTTCCTTAGCTATCTCACCGGCATGACGGATCATCGCGTCATTAATCCGCTCGACGAAGCCTTCTCGCATTTCCGGCGATTCTTCGCCCGGAAGATGCTTCGAAACCCCGTTTCCCATCGTACCCTCCGACAACCCCTTCTCTTTCTTTGCGTCCTTTGCGTCTTTGCGGTGAATCGTGAAAACTCTTGACAAGGTATTCCGGTTTGAGCGAAACTTGGCCCAATACCCTTGGAAGAAAGATCTCCTGCATGACTGTACCGCTATCGTCCATTGCTGACGTACTGAAGAAAATTATACAGGAAAAAAAGTGGGAAGACCGCTTCAAAGTTTCCGCCGTCTGGAATTATTGGAATGAAGTGGTGGGAGATGTTGTAGCCCAGCAGGCACAGCCCCAGAACTTCCGGCAGGGCTGCCTCTGGGTCGCGGTTTCAGACCCGATGTGGATGCATCATCTGCAAATATCTAAAGAAACCATCCGTCAGAACCTCAACGAGAAAATCGGCTCCGCTCTTGTGAAGAGTATTCGGTTTACTTTGGCCGCTCCTTCTCGTAAAGAGCTCGCATTTCCTGAGAGTACTCCCCAGAACGATCATAGATGACAAAAGGCGGCATTATTTTCAGTTCCTCCCCCCCGCCTTTGACTGCTTCTACCAGTACAAAATCACCTTCACACCCGGGATAGGAATAAACGATCTGTAACCGCTTCGGCTCCAGCCTCAATCGGGAAAGAGCGCTCAAAAGGCCGGCCGCACGAGATGCGGGATAGATTATTACCGCGCGCCCGCGCGGCTTTAGGAAATATCCTGCCGCTTCCATCAGTCTGGAGAGTGAAATGGCAATCTCATGCCGTGCAACTGATTTCTGTTCATTCGGGTTTTTCCGGCCGGAGTTTAGTCTTCGATATGGCGGGTTGCAGACCACCCAGTCCGCAAAAGCTTCCGGCAAAATGCCTTTCGGCATCCTTAGATCGCCATGAATCACCGCAACCCGCTCCTCATACCCGTTTAGCGCTATGTTACGTTCGGAAAGCTCAAACAGTTCGTCCTGAAGTTCAACCCCATAAATACGGATTTGCGCGTGCCGGTAGGCCAACACGGCGGAAATGACCCCACAGCCGCAGCCCAGATCGAGAACTGCGTCGCCTTTTTTACATGCCGGAAAATGAGAAAGGAGGACGGCATCGACGGAAAATCGATATCCGCTCTTTTTTTGAATCAGCTTTATCTCACCGTCGAAAAGGGAATCAAGGGTCTCGTCGGATAGTAACATGTTACGAGTTGCGGGTTGCGGGTTACGAGTTATGAATCTCGGGTTCGGGTTATTCATTCCGGGATTCTCCTTATGACCGGCATCTCGCCTATCCAGGCAAATAGCCGTGTAACCCTTGTTTCAGCTCGCAACTCGTAACCCATGTTCCATTCACCGAGAAAGTTCATTTAGTTTGTTTGGTTTATTTAGTTTATTTAGTTTCCCAATTCACTCCCGTATACAACCCGAAACATCTTAGCCTTGGCCTTGTCTTTTCAATCCGCAATCCGAAATCCGCATTCATTACACTTCTTCCTCCGGTACTATCTTGTTCATGACCAGACCGGTCAGGATTTTGGGATAGAAATAAGTGGATTTGTGGGGCATTACCAAACCGGCCAACGCCACATCTCTCACTTGCTCTATTCCCGTCGGATTAAGCAGGAACGCGCAGTCGTTCTCGTTCTCTTCCGCCCGTCTCATTATGTCGCAGGGGTCATGGCAATAGGAAACGGCATCGCCCCCATTCTTGTCATCGAGGCCCATGACACGCCCGAATACCAGTTCAGAGAGGATGACCACATCCAAATCCGGAAGCGGTTCAGGGATCTCGCGGCCGAGAGTCTCAAGACACTTCCTGTTTTTAAGCTCCAGCAGGAGGAAATCATCTGAGCCTGTATAGATGCCGATTGCTGAAGTTCTCTTTCCGGCATCGGCAAGCTTCTCAAGTGCGAACCGGGATCTCGCTGAAACATCCTGACCGCTCATGGAAACCTTATGCATCTCGAAGTAGAGAAGCATCTTGTCCATGTAGTTTTCGAACGACCAGCCACGCTTTCTGGTGACAAGCCGGTGAGTGGGAAGTATCAGCATGCCGTCGTCCTGCATGCTGCATAGATACATCATGATATGATTAACGCTTTGATTATTCGACCAGTTCCCGATTCCTTGCCTCATTTTATCACGGTATTCCAATGCGGTTGTATACCGGTGATGCCCGTCTGCAATGAAAAGAGTCTTTGGTTCCATGCACCTTCCGAACTCGGCTAAGGTCTTTCCATCTTCCAGTGCCCACATCTCATGCTTGAAACCGTCACGGTCCTGAAAGGAAAAAAGCGGTAAATGAGGCCTCTTATTCTCGAGTATTCCTATTGTCTCGCCAGGAGGGTCATCATAAATTGAGAACACCGGGCTGAAATTCGCTGCACATTGTTCCATCAGCCTTAAACGATCGGCAGTTACTTTTGGGAATGTCCTTTCATGCGGCTTAATTACGCCGGAGGCGAAATCTTCGACCCGCACCAGGGATATGAACCCTTTCCGAGTCAAACGCCTTCCCTGCGCCTCGTACGAGATATGATGCAGATAAATGGCCGGTTTACTATCCCGGAGGAGTATTCCCTCTTTCTGCCAGGATTCGAACGCCTCGGCCGCCCGGGTGTAACGATTCTCAAGCTCGTTATCGTTCTCCTTAATCTTCCCAAAATCCAGCCTTACAACGTTATACGCATCATTTTTGTAATACAAGTTCTGATCTTCAGGTGAGATTACATCGTAAGGCGGAGTGACTACCTTCTCCATCCCGTCAATCTTCTTCGGATTGTATCGAATCCCTCGAAAAGGCTTTATACAAGCCATGGCTTCCCCTTTCAACAAAAGCAGATCTGCTCCTAGGAAAATGCGTACTTAACATCGTCATATCGACGTAGTCAAGGGCTTTCCAATGCCCAAATCCAACACCTAGCGCCATGTCTCATAAGTTCTGTCCTGTATTTTGGCAATTTGAGTTTCTGAGCATGGACGCCGTGATGTCTAAGGACAGCTCCACACGAATCTATACCAAAGACAGTACCCGGATAGGCGGGGTTTTCTAACCCCGCCTATGGACGCCTTGGTCATTTGTAACCATAAGAATATGTCTTTTGTCTTGCCATTCTTAGGAGCAGAACTTCTGAGACATGGCTCCTGGGAGCTTATTCTGCACCGGTTGGATGGGACCTATTCCATGCGGCAGATAGACCACAGACCACGGACAACGGACCACCCGGTTTGTGGCTCTTTTGTGGTCCATGGTCTGTCGTCCGTGGTCAATCCACACATTCGGGTCTGCCGCCCGAACCCTTAAGCTGTTGCTTTGCCTGTTCAAGGACCTTATCCACGCTGATAGATCTTAAGCAGGCAAGGCTCTCACAATTCTGATAACCTGTTGATTCACACGGAACACACTCGAGCTCGGACGCTATGATACAAACGGATTTCCCCACCGGTCTCCATCGCCTTGGGTCCGTTGGACCAAACAGGGCTATCGTCGGGATACCCAGGGCTGAAGCGAGATGAGTAATGCCGGAGTCATTGCCGATATAGACCCGGCATTGTGAAAGCAACTCCGCTACAGTTTGCAGCGGCTCTCTAATGAGCGTGACAGACTCGGATCGACCGAAGGCCCTCATGGCATCTTCGGTCCAGCTTTCTTCTGCGGGTCCCAGAAAGACCAGACAGCGGACGGTCCCGTCTGAGACCAGTCCCCTCACAGTCGCAAGGAAGTCTTCTTTGGGCCAGCATTTCTTAGTACCGCCGCTCCCCGGATGAATGCCTGCCAGCACGCCTGGACTATCCACAGGGCGATTCCTCCATATCCGGCCAAGAGAATAACGTTGGCTTCCCATCTTTAGAGCTGTGGGGATGTTGCCTCTGTTATCACCTAAATCCATCAAAGCCCCCAGTTGATAATAGGCCACATGTGTATTGTCTCCCGGCGGCGGGAGGCAAGGTATGATCCGCACTTTCTCCGATAGAGTATGCCTCAGGTTACAAATGGAGGGTGAATCCGGCTTGCGTGCAAAGTAGAAAACGGTCTCAAACTCTCCGAGGACCCTGGAGTAATCAGCCGTTTCAGTGTCCGCAGCAAACAAGGCAGCAAACCTGCCCAGGTCAGACGAGTATGCTTGATCGGCATTCAGGTCGGGCGCTATGAGGTCCATAACAGGCATATTCCCAACGAGCACAATTCTCGTCCCCGGGTAGTAATCCCGGATAGCCTGCATCGCCGGCAATGAAAGGATTACATCACCCAAAGCGCCAAAATGAATGACGACTATTCGAGATTGTTTCATAGATTCATACCGGCAGCCCATTATTACCTTCCTGGAGTATAAAATACGGTGCGGCAACACCGCAACAAAAAGATCAGGCATCAGCCGCGGTTACACGGGCATGCTCTGGTAATACCGGCCCCCTCCCTTCCCGGTGCAAGTAGAAGTAGGACTGGGCTGATACAAATGCCTGTCGAATCAGTTCGGTATCGAGAAGACATCTGTGTGGCACAGCCGAGGGCGGCTGTGCCACATGATCTTGGCTAGGAGTCTGTCGGACTTAGGGGATCGTTACGAGGAAGTGGAGGAACGAGACCAGATATTCACGAATTTGAGGCGCATAGTGTTGCTATACAACGAGAATTCGGGGATATTTGGGCCGTTCCCCCCACTTCCGCAGTAGATCATCCCTAAGTCCGACAGGCTCCTAGGGGTTAGGTTTGGAATAGAATTGAGTCCCACTTCTACTTGCACCCCGTCTTCCCTTTTGCCTTGTAGTTTTGTGGAGCTTCTGCTATGAGAGATATCCAACACAAAGAAATCCGACAGGCACCCAGGGATTGTCTCTTAACCACGAAATACACGAAAGGGTTTCACGGGATCATTCAAACAGTTATACGGGCCCGAAGCAGTCGGTTTAGCGCACAACGCAGTATGCAGTTTCCGCAACTTCTCTTTGCCGGGGACGAAACATTCTGATGGAACGGGCCGTAATGCAGACCACAGGGCAGCGCAGAACACCAATAACATCTTTACTGGAGCAGAAACATGAAGAATGTGGAAATGAAAGTTGACGGCAACATCCTGACCATTACTGTGGATCTATCGCAGGAATTCGGCCCGTCATCATCGGGCAAGACGATCATCATCGCTTCCACCGAAGGGAACGTCAACGTTCCGGATTTGGAGGACAAGAAAGTAGGTTTGAACGTCTACCGGAAGAAGTAGCCGGTTGCTCACCACCCGGTTCAGAGAGGGTGTCCGAAATCCCTCAATGTTGTTCAAGGTCAAAGAAGGCGATCCGCCGCAGGCGGATAACCGGAGGTTTGCCCAAGCGGAAGACGGAGCCTGACGCAGAGACCGGCCCTGTCAAATGAGGACCATGACCCAAATCCACCGCCTGCTCGTCTTTGGTTTTCGAAACCGTTCAGTCAGATACAGTCAGATCGGGCACACGGGGCGGTGGATTGACCGTGGACCACGGACCATTGACGATGTGTTTTCGTGGTCTATCGTCCATCGTCTGTGGTCAATCCGCCGTCACAAATCGGGCATCTTCTCAAACTGAGTCAAATTTGGCGGCGGATTTGGCATGACACATTGGGTTTACGTGAATCCTGAAGGCTGCCATGCACCAGGGGGCAATAAGGATGCGGCAAAAAACAATCTTTGGACACCCATCTGAGATGCCCTTGCTGGATTTGAGTCATCTTGGGGACGTGGACATAAATAGGTGTCCCAATATTACGCTGGATTTTGGTTCGGATTCAAGGCGCATCAAGGGGCGCATATGTATCCGTTCACCGTTGTCCGTAAGAACCTGAAAAGCGTTTCTTCTCCGAACAGTCAATGGTGATCGTATTCTCCGTTAACTGTCAGGCGTAAAAAGCGAAAGAAACGTCCTTTTCGGTGAACGGTGAACGGTCAGCGGTGAACGGATACTAACCCTTGATGCAACACAGAAGCCGGAGCAAAAGACAAGCAAGATGGCATAATTATTTATGTCCACGTCCCTTATATGCCCTTTATCGCGGGATGCATATCGCGGTTTGGATCGGGACTTAATGATGATCAAGAGAATGCCTTCAGCGCTTTTCCTGTTTTTCTTTTTGCTGATAAATGCGTGTCAGACCATATCGCCGTTTTCGCAAATTGCCTATGAACAGGCCGTCTCCCTGAAGGTTGACTCGTTGGCCCTCATGGCCAAGGCGACTGAACCATTTGATCGGCACGAAAAGGAAATCGAGGACGTGCTGCGAAGAGTGGACAAGGCGTTTGAATACGCCAAAGGCAGACCGAGTAACGAGATTTCTGCCCGGCAGTGGGAGATCCTCAAGGATCCGAAACGTAATCTGCTCGGCGGGTTCGTGGCGCGATGGAAGGAAAAAGACGTTCTATCCGAAGCCCTTATTGTCGGAGCCCAAGGTCAGGTTGAGAAGGCCTTTGACGCCATAATCGGGCTGGAGAGCGGAAAAAGCAAGGGAACTGAACCGTAGGAGTCTGTCGGACTTAGGGGATCGTCACGAGGAAGTAGAGGAACGAGACCAGATATTCACGAATTTGAGGCGCATAGTGTTGCCATGCAACGAGAATTCGGGGACATTTGGGCCGTTCCCCCCACTTCCGCAGTAGATCACCCCTAAGTCCGACAGGCTCCTGGTGTGAAGATATTATGGCGACTTTTGAAGAGATACTGCACGAATGTCGAAAATGCATTGCGGCTTTTGCAGCAGAGAACTGGCCTGAATTCAAGCAGGCGGTTATGGACGATGCAGAGGCTTTCATCACGAGCACGAAAGACGATTTGGAGCGGTGGTCGTATCAGCTCTTAACCGGGCAATTATCAAAAGATGATTTCGAGTGGCTCGTTCGCAGCAAGAAGGATTTGGCCGAAATGGAGGCGTTGAAGAGACTGGGCCTGGCGCAGGTGCAATTGGACAGTCTTGTAAACGGCCTGATTGAAGTCATTATACGATCACTCATCTAGGACCCTGTCGGACTAAGGGCTTGCGCAAGCCCTTAGCCCGGCATGCTCCGCAACATAATGACCCCATTGCCGCCTGCGAGTGCTGCGTATTGCCGATCCCGGAATCAGCCGGCTACTTCCCTTTCTTCAGCAAAGCCTCCAGAGCAGTGAATGGCCGATAGGTAGAAGGCGGGTCTTGGTTTCCGCCCGGCGGCGTCTCGCCGTGCCATTCCTCGTCCAGATACCGCGAGTGCTCATTGTCATGACAGTAGAGACACAGGAGTTCCCAGTTGCTGCCGTCAGAAGGGTTGTTGTCGTGGTTGTGATCCTTGTGATGCACCGTAAGCTCGCGAAGCTTCTTGCCTGCGAATTCGCGCCCGCATCGCGCACAGATCCACGGGTACATCTTGAGCGCTTGCTCCCGATAGGTCTTCTCACGGCGCTCTCGGTCGCGCCGAGCCTCGGCCATGATCTGATCCAGCCTGGCGGCCTCCGTCTTCTCTTGTGACATGCACGCACCCTCCACTCGTGCAGCATAGGACAAGGCTAAAGACGTGTCGAGAAAAAACTTCGACCATCTTACATCGCATCTTCAGAACATCTTCGGCGGATTCTCAATCGCAAAATCCTCAACCTACCCCTGCCCTTTACCCATTAGTAGTGCCAAGCAATAGTTTGCTGCGTGCCCTATGCTGTTGAATTAAGGAATTTAACTTCCTCTCCACCATCCTGGGGGAGAGGATCGATGTGAGGGGGAACCTTGCCCGGTCAGGATCAAGCAAATCCGGCTATGGACGGATTTATGCGTACGGAAGCCCCTAAGTTACGGTGCCACGCTACGTGCGACTTATGGGTAAAGGGCAGGACTAGGTGGAATTGATTGGACTCTTACGACGGATTGATTGGATCACGTCGTCGAGCTGTTGAAGAAAACGTGATCGGTCACGCTTTTCTAGAGGCGGAGGCCCGCCCGTTATCTCTCCTGCGCCACGAAGTTCTGACAATAGGTCCCGAGTTGCGACGGCCTGACCGATATTGTCTTCCGTGAACGGCTTGCCGGTCGGACCAATTACACGTGCGCCTTCTTTCAGGCAGCGGCTCGCAAGAGGAATGTCAGCGGTGACCACGATATCATGAGATTGCACGTGTTCGACAATCCAATCATCAGCCGCGTCGAATCCGTCCTCTACAACTTCGAGTGCAATCCATCGTTCATTCGGAACTCGCATCCAACAGTTGGCCACCAATGTGACATCAAGACGATATCGGCTTGCGACGTGGTACACCTCCTGTTTGACCGGGCACGCATCAGCATCTACAAAGATGTGCAGCAAATGAAAATCCTCACCATCATCCCGGATCTGATCCGGGTTTCACACAATACTCAGAGTTAACCGGCAGCGGCCACGGCTTCGGTTATTGCAGCCCCGTTATTCCGCCCTCCGGGCTGTAGGGTTCTTAGCACGAACTATTGGCCAAAGGCAAGGGCGTTGTCTTGAGATGGCGTCTGGAGGAAGCCGGAGGCGAGGCTGCGAGCTGACGGATGGAAACTTCAAGGAAAGGCTGAACACCAGGGGGCGACTCGGCACCACATGTATGAAGCCGCATGGATCAGGGGAAAACGGTAAATGAGGCGGTTGTGCAGCGAAAGTCACGTAGGGTCTGTCACGGAATAAGTTGCGCAATTCTGAGCGCTGAGGCATCCGTCCGGCAAGGCGCGAGGAGGGCGCATACCCGTGAGTATGCAACCGACGAGCAACGCAGCCGGACGGGATGGATCGGCGCTCAGAATGCTCAAGTTATTCCGTGACAGACCCTTATCCGGGGAGATCTGCTCAACAAAATCTTTCCTGTCGAAGTCATCCTCTAAAAACAACTCTTCCTGACCTTCACCATACCTTTAATGGAATCCCTCAGAAAAAAGGGGATTTCGAGGTCAATAAGAAAAGGACACCAGGACCTGTTTCACTACCCAGCCGCACTCGTCCGGACCGCGTCCGGAGGTTATTTGCAGCCAGCAAATCACAGGGCTCGCCTCGTCTTATAAGTAAGCACAGGCTTAAAGGTAGCGATGATGGAAACCAGGCCGGCCTCAACCATATCGTTTATGACTATATCGATATTCTTGTATGCGAGCGGGGCTTCCTCAAACAGCAGGTCTTTGTCCTCGCATATCACCCAGCCGCCAAGGTCGGTGCGTAAGAGTGAATCAGCACTGCAGCGGGATCTTAGGCGCTCTTTGCCCGCACTCCGGTTCCATTTACGGCCCGCTCCGTGCGCCAGTGACCAGGTATTCCTGCTGTGATCGCCTGTCGGGGCGACCAGGAGTCTGTCGGACTCAATCACTCGTGCATACGTTTCCCTTAAAGCAATTGATCAACCAGATCTCTCTCTTTTCGAACCCTGGCGAGAACTGACTGAAATTGCTCGTCGTCCAGTTTGAGCAGCTCCTTTGTCAGCTTTCTCTCTTCTGCACTTTGATCCCAGTTCTCTTTTTCTGTTTCGGGGCCATATGCAATGTAATTCTTGGTACGTTTGACTCCTGGAACGCCTTTCAGACAATAGGCCATGCCGTGCGATCGAAAATAGTGGCGCATCTCCAGCAACAAAGACTTGTGACGTTTCCTTACGGTTTCTTTTTCAAATACTTCCATGCAGCGACTTAAGAGACCCGTAAGATCATCAACGTTATGCTGAGGCTTATCCTGAAAACTATGAGATCCCCAACCCTCGGGCACGTTCTTCTCACACCCGAAGTGCTCGAATACTGTTTCCAGATGGAACCTCGATTCCGGATTGCAGCACAATCCCCAGTCAGCATTAAAGATCGCATAATAGGAGCAGCCTCCGCATTGGAGTTGAGAATCAATGAAGCACTCCTTCTCGTACAGCGTTTTGGTATCGCTATTAGAGTAGCCCTCGGTATGAATAACATTTCCATTCATAAATCACTCCAAAACTCTTGTTTGTCGCAGATCCAGCGACAGAAACAGAGTATTTTCTCTGCCCAGGACCATGGTACGTCTGCGTTCGTCGGGGTGCGTCGGCGGCAAAAACAGTTAGGATTTCTTCACATTTCCTGCAGTGTTCTTCAAACGATGCCATACCCACCCATTCCGCAATCCGCAACTCGAAATATGACCCATCATATGAGACAAATAACGTCTGACTGAATAAAATGTAAAAAGGATTGGTGTTTCATGATCCAAAGTCTTCGATTCTTCCTGCTTTCCTGAGTTCCTGATTAATGAGTCTTGTGCGTTTATCGGCGTAATCTTACGTTCTGATTAAGCGAATGTCTCTGTGCCCTCGGTGTGCTCTGTGGCAAAACAGACTGTTCTGAACTACGAATTTGCGCGAATACCTCATCCGAGTATAATCAGGAGTTTCTTGGCCAGCACCGCTTACCTGAAAGGAATATACTCTACTGTGTGAGACAAACAACGTCCGATGGCAAGAATCTGCCACAGCAAAACCAATCCTTGAACTACACCCAAGGACATTCTATATTGGGCACAAAGGGGATCCTGCAAGACTTGCCCGGAGCACTACCGCGAGGCCAAATGACGAATACAGATATGCAGGGACAAACATGCCTGATCTATACATAATAGCGGGCCCTAACGGTGCCGGAAAAACCACGTTTGCCCGGCAATTCTTGCCCCAGTTTGCCGGATGTCTGGAATTCATAAATGCGGACATGATTGCGGCAGGGCTGTCCCCATTCAACCCCGATGTAGCCGCCTTTCGCGCAGGCCGACTTGTTCTGGAACAGATACAGCTTCTGAGCAAGAGAAATCTGGACTTTGGATTCGAAACGACTCTATCCGGAAGATCCTACACTCGCATTCTCGAACAACTCAAACAATCAGGGTATCAGATTCACATTTTCTTCCTATGGGTACGAAGCATTGAACTGGCATTGGCCCGTATTGCCGATCGGGTCCGTAGGGGAGGTCATGGTATTCCTTCCAATACCGTCCGTCGCAGATTCGATCGAGGGCTTTCTAACTTTTTTAATCTCTATCGACCTCTGGCTGATTCATGGACCATTTTTGATAATTCTGCAGAAAAACCGCTCACGATAGCATTCGGAACTTCCGCAACGGTGAGAGTTATCGATGACCAACTGTTTCATATTCTCTCGAAAGAGGTGTCGTCATGAGAAAGGACGAACTGGCCAAAATTCCTCTGGAGGAGCGCGCTGAAAAGGCACTGAAGAAGGCAGTAGCTGAGACTATCGCCGACCACAAACGTTCCGGAGATCCTATAGCAGTTTGGCGAAATGGGAAGGTGGTGTGGATAGAGGCAGATCAGATAGTGATTCGGGAGACAGAGGCGGAGTACGACTCTTCCGTAAAGGCTGAATTGAAATAGTCCAGAACAATTTGATTGGGATGCAGATCGGCGCAGATTTTCAGGATTCAGCAACCAGTTATGTTTTTCCTTCTTCCTGCTTTCCTGAGTTCCTGATTAATGCGCTCTTTGTGTAATATCGGCCTATTCATCCTTCTGATTAAGCCCCTGTTTTCAGCCTCCGTAATTGCACCCAGAGCGACGGATTGCCTTTATCTCCGCCCATTGCAACTTCAACAGGCTGAATTTCCGGTACATGCCGGTGCACGAGCACTATCGCGTCTATAAGATCGGTTGTTTCCTCGCAAGATGATGGATCGGGAAAGTGTTTTGTTTCATCCTCGGTACGCCCTGTCAAAACGGCTATATCGATTTTCAGATCCTCAGCCAGGCGTTTCAGATTTCCTGTAGCCAGGGATTCAACCAATCCGGTTCCAAGATGTGTTCCTGTTCGTGACCGCATCAATCCAACATAGTCAACCAGTACGAATCTGATGTTTCCGTGTCCGGTCCTTTCGGTAAGGTTTTCGGCCGCACGCTGAAAGTCGAAAGTCTTAATCGAGTGTGTATCGTAATGGAACAGAGACCCTACGGGTAACTCGTCTTCGCTCGTCCCGGTGGTATTCCCGAAGGCGGAGAGCGGATTTTTCGGCTTTGGTTTCTTTTCTTCTATCATGAGCTGAAAGGTCAGATGTTCCTTACTGTATGGAACGGGAATCTCGTAAGGGATTCGATACCATCTCTCTATGAAACGATAGAAGAATTTCCTGTTCCCGACGCGCGGACTCCCGGCAATCGAAAGAAGTCTGCCCTCCCAAAATGGAACCGGCGGTTCTGCGGGTGAGTATGAAACGCGCTGCACCTCATCCTTGAATAATGAGCCTGCGGCTTTGAGAACATCATCATCCACAGCCAGATACAACCCAAATCCAGATACAGCTTTCATGAACTCCCTTCTGTTCAGCATAGAAACCTCCTTCGGGCATCTTATAGTCCGGCACCCACTGTGACTATGGCCGGAAGTCATGAACTCAGACAAGCAGTTTCGATCAGTGCGCGAAATCTTCCCCCCCGTTTGGACGGATTAAAATAATGAAGCTCATGCCAAGTGAAATGAGCATCCCGTACAGCGACATGGGTTCGAAGCGCTCGACATTGTGTAGAAATCTACTTGCGGTACCTGAACCAAAGCACGATCAGAATTACCGTTGACATCAGCGAAAGCGTATTGCCCAGGATAGAAACGAAATCCCCGGTGTAAATCGAGTACGTTTGCATCAGCACTATTCCGAAGGCCAAGACGAATAGATACAGGATGCTCAGGTCTGCGGCGCTTTTTGTTTTATAAGTCTTAATGATCTGGGGAAGGGCGCTGGCGCATAGAACCAGCGCGCCGGACGAACTTAGAAGCCTGTCGGAATACCGATGATCTACTACGGAGGTGGGGGGGGACGGCCAGTATCCGTTCACCGTTATCCGTTTACCGTTCACCGAAAAAACGTACACAGATTCCCGTTGGCATGCGGTGAACGTATTCCTCGCAAATCGGCCGGAACGGTTCGTGAGAGCTGAAGAGTGTCTCTTCGGTGAACGGTCGACGGTCAACAGTGAACGGTTATTATGCGCCTCAAGTTCGTGAATATTTAGCCTCGCTCCTCCACCTCCTCGCTACGATCCCGGTACTCCGACAGGCTCCTGGAATTTCGAATACCGAAGAAGTTGTCATAATGATACTCGTTCCCGGAGTGCCGAATGCCTTGCGTGCAAAGTTCTTCGGCATGATTCATGTCCCCCGCTCATGAGCGCCCGTCACCATAGAATAGATCATTTACCAATAATATAGTCCACCACCCCGGACAAATAACGTCCGAGTAGGATTTCGAGAGAGCACGATAGATAATTCAGGAAATCAAAGACCTGTATTGAATCAGGAACTCAGGAACTCAAGAAAGGAACAAAATGAAGACAGGCTGAAAGCCTTTTGCAATGTGGAGGACATGATTGTGTGGGGTGTGAAGGATTTACGTCCTCAGTCAAACTCGGCGGTCAATTCCTCGTCATCCCAGTTGACGGTGGGGACACCGTACCGCCTGCAATTAAGAAGAAAGACCCACACGGGAGATTCCGGCCAACTCGGCAGCCTGGCCGGAAGTCAGCCGTCCCATTTCGAAAAGTTTAGCCGCCAATGCCATTTTGGCTTCAGCCTCAAATTCTTCCGCACTGAGGCTTAGGGCCACCGGGACTGATTCGGGGTATGTTATTGTCAGAGTTCTCATCGTGCCTCCTGCCTAGGAATTTGGCTCAGTGTAGCAGAAAAATATCGTGATACCAAGTCCGTTTTCAGCTTTGGAACGTAGTACAACAGATCCGGGCACGCATCTTCAAACGGCACACTGGGCCCCCACATCTCGGCTCATTGGTACAAGTAAGGGTTGAGTATTCAAATAATTCAGTTATAATTCTGTCATGCCGCTTCTTGAACAAATCCGCGAAAAGATAGATCGAGATCAGTTCGAGTATTCCCAACACGCGGTTGATCAGAGCATGATTCGCCACATAACCGTACAGGAGATCAAAGAAGCGATTGCAGTCGGAGAAGTCATAGAAGACTATCCTGACGACAAGTACGGTCCCAGTTGTCTACTACTTGGTTTCACGGGCTCGGGCAGGCCGCTACATATTGGATGCAGTTATCCATCCCGGGCTTTGATCAAAATTATTACATTGTATGAACCAAATCCAGAACTGTGGATCGACTCCAGGACCAGGAGGACCAAAAATGAAGAGTGAATTCCCCGAAGAGGTGCTGGTCGAGAAGAGAGTAACTTATACTCTCGAAATTGATGGCAGATTCGTTATCGTCGAAAACGTGCCTGCCAGAGTGAATGTAGAGACCGGCGAACGGTTCTTCTCGCCGGAAACGGTTGAACAATTACAAAAGGCAGTGTGGCAACAAAAAAAGCCCAGCCGGGTCATTGAGACGCTCGTATTCGAGTTTGCAGCCTGATTCGTATTCGGAGGCACCAAGAGCCTGCCATTCTCCCAATCCATAGGGCAGGGGGCCGACAAGTCGGGAAACAGTGGCTATCATAGCCCGCCAGCAGATCAACACGGCTTCCATCAACCCCGGCAATTGGATCCAATCCTTTTTGCGCTTGCCTCCTCCCGGTATTTGACCTCCGCTTCCAGGGCGCTGATAATCTCGTCGTGTTTTCGGTCCGTCTCAGGGATGAACCGGAGCTTCTGCCAAACGGCCTTGATGTCGCCCGGGGTCAGGTTGGGAATGGCGCGCCTCATGGCGGCTTTGTCGAGCGTTACCAGCAGGTTTGTGCAGCATATGAGAATTCCCCGGTGCTTTTCCATCTGGGTCAGCAGCTCGTTGGTCTGGCTCACTTCCCAGGAGCGGTGTGCGCTTTCGCGGTTGATAAAGAAGGTGTCCGCCTCGTCCAGGAAGAGTATGGCTCTGTCACGCCTTGCCTCGTCAAAGGCATCGCCTATGAACCGGGGGGAAGCGGCTCAAACTCTCTTTTATTTGACTACCGGAAACGCGTCCGCGAAGTCTTCTCTGTTCCGGGCTGCTTCCAGCTCGTGCTCCTCCTTCAATATCGCTTCAGTGCAATCCCCTCTGGCACCAAACAGGCATATCCACGTGGTTTCCGTAAACCTTCTGTTTGTCCACTCCAGGAGAGATTCAAAAGAGTGTTTCTCCCACAAATCCTGTCTTGATGAGAATATTTCCGGTTTCTCACACAGTGCACAATAATATCGACCGCCTGAAGAGTGTCTTTCCACCACATCAAAATCAACCAGAATATCCCAGAATTCCTTTTGGTATATGACTCGCAGCTCTATGGCGCCCCACTTGCTGACATGGCAGAAGATTATCGGTATAACACCCTGAAATTGCATTACGAAATCAGCATTGTCCGGTTAGGAAATTGCATGTGTCGAATACTAAGAAGCGGGACAACTTTTTTCATCCCATGTTATTTTTTTCTTGACTTTTGAAAACATCTAGGGCGGCAAATTTTCGTAAATACTTGATGCTACGAGGTAATTACGAAAATGCCGCACACTATCAGACCCGAGAACAAAAAAAACTTACCATCATTTTGTAAATTGGTAGCACCATTGCAGGACCTTTTAAAAAGCATGGCCCCACTTAGATCTAAAGGAAACAGACCCTTGCAGATGGAATTCGAAGATCAGCTCAATGCCTTGATCTACTTCCATCTCGAAGAACACACATCAGGCCGGCATCTCCTTCAGGTCCTTAAGGAGGACTCCTTCGCCCGCGATGTGATAGCGCCACCAGGTGGTATAGAAAAGAGCGCCTTCTTCGAAGCCATCAACTCTCGCGGACTTGAGCAGTTGATGTATCTCTTCGAGGAGCTTCAAATCAAGGCTGCGAGAGTTTTGCCAAGCTCGCACACAGCACTCGGAGATCTTGTGGCCATTGATGGATCGTTGATTGATGCATGTCTTTCAATGTACTGGGCCGACTATAGAAAAGGCTCCAAAAAGGCCAAGATTCATCTCGGATTTGACATCAATCGTTCTATCCCACGGAAAATCTTCCTTACCAACGGCAAAGGCGATGAACGCCCCTTTGTAAGTAAAATCCTCTCGCCCGGGCAGACTGGCGTGATGGATCGATATTACCAGTGCCACAAAAGCTTTGATGTCTGGCACAGAGAAGAAAAACACTACGTATCTCGGATCAAGGCAAACACTACCAAGACGCTTATCAAGGCCAACGAAATCAATCCCGGCAGCATTGTTTTCTACGATGCCATCGTTGTGCTCGGAACCCCCGGTGTCAATCAGACCGAAGAGCCCGTTCGCCTGGTTGGCTA
>JAZDGK010000118.1:0-2713 GCA_043806955.1 Pseudomonadota bacterium
TAGACTTTCAGATAATGTCTTTGGGAAGGCAGCAGGGAGGGGATAGTACCTGTTCGTACATCCCCGACCGATAACGCACCCAAAAACTTTATCCGGAAGTCTATATTGCTCTTTTAACCTTGAACGGTGAACCTAGAACCGTGAACCAATTCGGTTCACGGTTACCCAGATTTAACCGTGAACCCTGAACCGTGAACCTGGAACCAGCAAATATCGAGTATCGAGACCGTTATTCGGCCACCGCCCCGTGCGAAAAACGTCTTTTCGGTGAACGGTTACCTTTTTTACTGGCATTTTGTATAGCCACACGTCGTGCATATCATGCAGCCTTCGGAATGCCTCAGGGCTTCACCACAGTCAGGACACATACCGACCACGGGGCCTAACGGCTCGGCAACAGTCGAAAGAGACTCTTCCGGCAGCCCGTTGGCATACTTCTTCAGGGTCTTCGCTATGGCATCGGCACATGACAGGGTAAGTGTCCCGTCATGCCAGATCGGCGAGGGGCAGCGAATACCGGACAACTGTCTTACGATGACATTTATGTCTATACCCGATCTGAGGGCGTAGCTCGTAAGCCGCGTAATGGCTTCAAGCTGGGCCGCGGCGCACCCTCCCGTCTTGCCGATAGCAGAGAACACCTCGCATATGCCGCGTTCGTCATAATTAACCGTAACGTAGATATTTCCGCAGGCGGTCCGCACCCTTTCCGTTACTCCCCGCGTAATTTCAGGCCTTTTTCTCGGCACTATCTTTCTCTTGGCAGAACTCTCTCTGGGACCCTTTTCCGAAACTCCGACATTCAGCACCTGAATATCCTTGCACCCGTCCCTGTAGACCGTTATGCCCTTGCAGCCCGTTTCCCATGCCAGCATGTAGGCCCGGCCCACATCTTCAACCGTCGTGCTTCCAGGCAGGTTAATCGTCTTCGAAACGGAGGCATCGACTCCGCTTGTCTGAAAAGCCGCCTGCATCTTTATGTGCCACTCGGGACTGATCTCATGTGCCGTCTGGAACAGCCTGTGAATACTCTCCGGGATTTCATTGAGTCCGGCGAGAGACCCTTTTTCAGCCACCTTACGCATTAAACGCTCAGAATACAGGCCCTGCTCCCTGGCCGTTTCTTCAAAAAGCGGATCCGTCTCTATCATCGTCTCTCCGTCAAGGACCGCCTTTCTCGTGTAGGCCACGGCAAAGATAGGTTCTATTCCGCTTGAACACCCCGCAATAATAGAGAGAGTCCCGGTCGGGGCTATTGTGGTCAGGGCTGCATTGCGCACCGGGGGCCCTCCGGCATAAATACTCTTTCCCAGGTTGGGGAATGGCCCGCGTTTCTTTGCGAGCAAGATCGAGGCTTCTTCGGCCCTGTTCCGAATAAACCTCATTAATTCTCCGGCTTTTTCGAGTGCCTCCCCGGAATCATAAGGGATGCCCATCCTGATCAAGGCGTGAGCCCAGCCCATGATTCCCAGGCCGATTTTGCGATTCTGCCTGGAAAGATCTTCGATTTCGGGCAACGGGTACCTGTTTACATCGATTACGTTATCAAGAAAATGGACGGCCATCGCCACGGTCCGGCCCAGTCTTTCGTAGTCAAACGTATTGCCCGTCACCATCCGCGCCAGATTTATCGAACCCAGGGTACAGCATTCACTCCGCCCGTCAGGCAGGGCAAGAAGCGGTTGTTCGCCGCAAGGATTTGTGGCTTCAATTGGACCGAGTTCGGGCGTCGGATTGTGCCGATTGATTTCGTCAATGAAGATCACACCCGGGTCGCCTGACTGCCAGGCGGCATTTATCATAAGATCCCAGAGAGCCCTGGCCTTGACGGTCTTGTAGACCTTTCCGTCAAATACGAGAAGAAAATCCTCCCCATTCTTAACCGCATGCATGAAAGCGTCCGTAACGGCCACGGAAATATTGAAATTGCGGAGAGAACCGGTTCTCTTGCAATTAATAAACTCCTCGATATCGGGATGATCTACTCGCAAGACCGCCATGTTCGCCCCGCGTCGAGTGCCCCCCTGCTTTATCTCTTCAGTAGCGGCGTTAAACACCCTCATGAAGCTCACCGGTCCGCTTGCATTGCCTTTCGTAGTCCTGACAAGGTCCCCCACCGGCCTTAGATTACTGAAGGAAAACCCGCTCCCGCCTCCCGACTGGTGGATGAGAGCGGCGTGCTTAAGCGTATCAAATATGCTGGTTATGGAATCCCCAACGTGCAGGACATAACAGGCTGCAAGCTGGCCCAGCGGGTTTCCGGCGTTCATCAGGGTCGGTGAATTGGGCAGAAATTCCAGTAAGGACATGGCGTTATAAAATGCCTGTGCCGTCTTCTTTATACCTGCCTTGCGATTGTAAAGGCGGTCCCCTTTGGCGATGTGGTTCGCCACCCTCCATACCATCCGGTCCGGGGTCTCGATCACTTTTCTCTTCTCGTCCTTACGTAAATACCGTTTCTCAAGGACGATTACGGCATTTCGACTGAGCAGATCAATGATGGCCATAAATCCCTTTCTTTTGAGCCTCTTGCAAAATGTCCCCTTTTGCCCAATCTCTGCGTCAGGCTCAGATTTTAATCCTCACCAGGCTGGGAAGCTAGGAAGCCGGGAGGCCGGAAAGCCGGAAAGCTGAATCGTTGGGGTTGGCTCGCAGCCTTCCGGCTTCCCAGCGTCCCAGCCTTCAAGCCTTCCAGCCTTTGCCGGTTAAAATC